>NZ_JAVKBY010000089.1:0-14516 GCF_040222985.1 Coleofasciculus sp. F4-SAH-05 | reverse complement strand
GAATACGCCCAAAATCTTTGCTAAGCAAGGATTTTGGGCGTTATTTCGAGTTAACTTAGACTGTGGAGGCATAAAATCACGGTATAACTGAATTTGGAGCCGTTTTAACTAACAGTTTGGCATAGTAAGTCCGGAAGAGCCGAGGGAAGCCGTGGGTGAATCCGTGCAGACATTGTTGCAACAAGAAGCAGAACAGGGGGTTGATCGAATTGAATATTATCACAAGTTTAGCGATCGCGTCTCAGAAATCAAGCGGTCTCTGTTAGAGATTCTCCAGGATATCAAACAAAATGGCAAAACCATCGCCGCCTATGGCGCGGCGGCTAAAGCCACGACATTACTCAGTTACATCGGCATTAATCAACAACTGGTTGATTTTGTCGTTGACTTGAACCCGTTTAAACATGGGCGCTACATGGGAGGCAATCATTTGCCGATTTTCCCCCCCTCGAAACTGCTAGAGGATACGCCGGACTACGTTTTACTCCTCGCCTGGAATTTTGCCGATGAAATTTTGCGCCAACAAGAGGAGTATCGGCAGAAGGGAGGTAAGTTTATTATCCCCATTCCTTGCCCCACAGTGGTTTAGTCGTAGAGACGTTCCACCAGAACATCTGGAAGGGAACCGAAAGTTCAATACTCTTACACTCAGTCGGGGCGGGTTTAGTTATATCTGGCTAAAGCCAAAAACGATAGTCGTGAAACCCGCCCCTACACACCTTACAGGTATAGGTTTTTTCTTTTCTGGTTGGGACAAGACAAGGGGGACAAGGTAACAAGAAGACAAGGGAGAAATGACTAATGACTAATGACTAATGACTAATGACTAATGACTAATGACTAATGACTAATGACTAATGACAATCTTCACCGTTCACGTTAATTGTGTCCACCTACTTAAAACAATGATTCCACAACAACTCCGCCCAAAGGATAAAAAAAATCACGTTAATGACTGTACAGACAATACTTGTCCTAACTGTGGACATCAAGAACTATCAACATTATATGAAGTGCAAAATGTTCCCGTTCATAGTTGTTTGATGTTACCCACTCAGCAGGAAGCGTTGGACTTTCCTTGCGGTGATATTGTGTTAGGATTTTGCCACCATTGTGGCTTCATCACGAATACAGCGTATGACGCGAAAGTTGCTGCTTATGCGCCCAATTATGAAGACCAACAGAGTTTTTCACCCACATTCAATCAGTTTGCACTCAATTTAGCCCATCGCTTAATTGAGAAATACGATTTACATGACAAAGATATTGTAGAAATTGGTTGTAGCAAAGGAGATTTCCTGTTGCTGCTGTGTGAATTGGGACATAATCGCGGTGTGGGGATTGACCCGAGTGTAGTAACCGGACGGGTTCTGAGTGAAGCGAATGACCGAGTGCGCTTTATTCAGGAGTATTATTCAGAACATCATACAGAGTATGTGGGCGACTTTATTTGTTGTCGTCATACGCTAGAACATATCCATCCCACCGCCGAATTTGTCAGTACCGTGCGGCGTTCAATTGGTTCTCGTACTAATACCGCTATCTTTTTTGAAATTCCCTGCACCAGCCGCATCTTAACTGATTTGGCATTCGAGGATATTTACTATGAACATTGTTCCTATTTTACGCCAGGATCACTAGCACATTTGTTCCGTTACTGTGGTTTTGAGGTAACGGATTTATATCGAGCGTATGGTGAACAATATCTAAGGAAATTATGTCACCAGAATTTCTCAAAGAGTATCAACCGGATCAAGTCATCGTGATGAATCCGATTTATGGTCAGGAAATCAAAGAAATGCTTGATCAGATGGGCGTGAATCCAGAGATTATTCCTCTGGGATAAGCTGTTTGGTATTGAAACCTTAATGTCAATAATGGCGAAATCATTGGTGTGTGAGCATCTTGCTCGCTACCCATTCCCAATTTAAAGGCGTGACAGCTTAAATAGGTGGGAATTTTGGATAAGGGATTTGCATCGACTACAGGAGAAACAAACAATGAGTAAAAGTAAACCTCGCGTTAGTATTGGTCTACCTGTATATAATGGCGAACCGTTTCTCCGAGAAGCAATTGATTCAATTTTGGCTCAAACCTTCACCGATTTTGAGCTAATTATTTCCGATAATGCTTCAACGGATAATACCGAGAAAATTTGTCGTTATTATGCGGCAAAAGATTCGCGGATTCGTTACTATCGACACCCTAAAAATCAGGGGGCTTCTTGGAATTTCAACCTTGTGGTTGACTTAGCCGTTGGTGAATACTTTAAATGGGCAGCCCATGATGATGTCTGTGCGCCAAGATTTTTAGAACGTTGTGTCGAAGTCCTTGACCATGATTCAGGGGCAGTTCTATCCTGTTCTCAGACAATGTTCACAAAATCTGATGGACGGAAATGGTGGAACGCAAAGACTTCACCAAAACTAAGTTCTCAGAAACCTGAGGAACGGTTCCGGGGAGTCCTGACTTATTTTTGGTGCTTGGAAGTGTTTGGACTCATTCGCACCGATGTCCTCAAAAAAACGTCTCGAATTGCTCCCTATTATGGTTCAGATAGACTCTTGCTGGTTGAACTCAGTTTAATGGGACGCTTCCGGGAGATTCCGGAGTGCTTATTTTTCCGGCGTTGCCATGCAGAACAGTCAAGTCGGCTATCTACATCAGAACGGGAGGCGTGGATTGATCCGAAAGCGGTTCAACGTTCAAAGTTGCTACGTCCCCGCAGTTCGATTAGATATATTCAAGCGGTGCTGAAGTCTCCCTTAAATTGGTCTGAACGTCTGCGCTGTTTTGCTGTAATCCGAGACTATCTTTTCTCGTCTAAAAATTGGAAGAGTTTCTTTAGGAAGAGTGTTCCGACAAAAGTTTAGGGTGAATGTTGCTGACTGGTATGCTGGTGGGTTTCGACTTCGCTCAACCCACCCTACAGTATAAGCTTTCATGCATTTAAATTGGGTATTAGTAGCGAGCAAGATGCAAAGCCTGCGGCATGGCTTCGCTTAACGCACTACAGGGATTTCGCCATTGTTAACATTAAGATTTAAATGCCGAATAGCTTATCAAGAGTTTTGGTACTCCTAAAATGCTTCTTTCAGTGCAGGTTCAGTTTGTTCAGGATTTCTATTCTGAGAAATATAAGACCTATCAAGCGGACTTTATTTGTTGTCGGCACACGTTAGAACATATTTCCAATCCGGCTGATTTACTTAAACCGCTACGAGAAGCTATTGGTAATCGCTTGAATACGGTCGTTTTCTTTGAAGTCCCCAATGCTCTAGAAACATTTCGTCGTTTAGCCGTATGGGATATTATCTATGAACATTGCTGCTATTTTGTGCCAACTTCTTTAGCCCAAGCCTTTGCCAACTATCGGTTTCAAGTGGGTGAGGTTAGGGAAACATTTGCGGGTCAGTTTTTGTGTCTAGAAGCTTTGCCAATCAACGATACATCTCCTGATACTGTACCAAACCATGATGACATTGAAGCATTACGGGGAGATGTTTCTGCCTTTACCAAAAAATTTCAGACTAAAGTACAAACCTGGCAACAGACGTTAGCAAAAATTGCAAAAGCGGGTCAAAAAGCGGTTGTTTGGGGGGCAGGTTCAAAGGGAGTAACGTTTTTGAATTTGCTCAAACTTCGGGACGAGATTGAATATATTGTAGATATTAATCCGCGCAAGCAAGGGATGTATGTGGCGGGAATGGGTCAGAAAATTGTGCCACCGGAGTTTCTGCGGGACTATCAACCGGATGTGGTGATTGTGATGAATCCTATTTATGAGGGGGAAATTAGAAAGATGGTTGCGGATTGGGGATTGACGCCTGAATTGATCTGTGTTTAGCTTATCCGGCGATAGGTTCCCCACGCTCTAATCTTCGATTGAGCGTGGGATGAATCGCCATGTCCTAACGTCAGTAGCGACTCGACAAAAAGTCTTAGAGATAACTCGAACTAGGGAGGTATTCGAGAGTCTGTACCAAGCTTAGGCTCTGTGCGGATATTCAACGGTTTAAATCGCAATTTGTCTTGCAATCCCTGACTTCAAGCGACAGCTAAGTCAGGGTTGTTGAATTTGCTGCGCTTCTCGTTGTTTACGAATGGCGTCTCTTGCCGCTTCATGGGCTTCTAAGGTTTTACTAAATAAATGAGTGCCATCATAGCGAGCAACGAAAAAGAGATAGTCCGTTTCTTCGGGATTGAGTGTAGCTTCTAAACTGTCTAATCGGGGACTACCAATGGGGGTAGGGGGTAATCCGGGATTGAGATAGGTATTATACGGCGAAGGTGTTCCCACTTGGGCATAAGTTAGGGGCTGATCTGCCGTTTGGCGAAAGCCTAATCCATATTCAACCGTCGGATCAGATTCTAGTTTCATCCCTCGGCGGAGACGGGCGGTAAATACCCCAGCAATGAGGGGGCGTTCATCGGCAACGACTGCCTCTTTTTCCACGATACTGGCTAAGGTGACCCACTCATGTAAACTTAACTGAGTTTGTTGTTGTCCCTGTTGATACACTGGTAACGCCACCTGCTCAAATTGTTTGAGCATTTGGTTAATAATTTGTTGGGGCGTGACGCGATCGCTTGGGAGTTGATAGGTGTCAGGATATAAGTAGCCCTCTAGGTGGGGTAAGTTGCTGGGTAACCAGGGAAACTGATCCTCAGGAATCTGACTCGCCCCTGCCAGAAAGTCTTGGGCTTTAAAATATCCCAGGGATTCAAAATAGGTTGCCATCTGCTGGAGGGACCAGCCTTCGGGAATCGTGAAGGAGAGTTGCATCACTTCACCCGTCCAAATTTTTTGGGCAACGTCGGGTAAGGGTTGACTGGGGGATAGTTTATAGGTTCCAGCTTTAAATCCCCCCTCTGGCTCTTGCCGTTTTAACCAATAACCCCAGAGTCTCCACGCATTCGCTGAACGAATTAAACCCGCTTCTTCTAAATCAAAACCGATTTGCTGGGCGGCTGTTCCGGTGGGAATCTGGATTTGTAAGGTATTGGTTGATGCGTCTAAGGATTGATCGACAGGGGGAGACTGTGCCCAACTCCACCATGCCCACCCCTGCCATAAACCGATTACCATGGTTACCGGGAGTAAGGCAAGATAGTAAGACCATTTAGAGAATTGTTGAATTGTTTTATTTGTCATTAGTCATTGGTCATTGGTCATTGGTCATTGGTCATTGGTCATTGGTGTCATTCGTCATTTATCATTTTTTAATCTAAATCTTCAAATAATAACTCTTCTAGCAGCGGTTGGACTTTTTGAAATTCTTCGGGCGATAAGAGTTCTAATTGACCCTTGGGGTTACGTTTGGCGAAAAAGAGTAGCGGATCGAGGGGCGTGTAAATTCCATACTCTTGTTCTTCATGGTAAAAGTTCGTTAACAGTTGCAATTGTTCGGGTTCGAGTTCTACCTCTTCTTCAGCAAGTTCAATGGTGAGAATCTCCTCCTCATCCACGGGCGGAAGTTCACCTGCGACGGTTAGGGTAAATGCGGTGCGTTTCAGGGTGAGATTTTGTTCTGCGAGAACCGCTTGGGCATCAGAAAAGATTTCATCAATTTCTGATTCGTCTTCTACGAGGGTAGCATCTGCTAAATCGTCAGCTTGATCATCCTCATCCCAGGCGACAATTTCGACGGGGGAATCGATCGGGAGGAGGAGTAAATAGTCGATTCCTTCCACATTCAGAGAATGCTCGATTGAACAATTTAGCGATCGCCCCGCTTCATCGGTGAGTGTCACGTTACTACTACTGTGACTAGATTGTCCATTTTCTTGGGGAAAGTCAGATGAGAACATGCCGTTTTTGTCAAGGCTTATGGAAGATCAAACACTTGCCAGATCCTGGGGATCAAGTGGCAAAGTCCTAGAATATCATGGCGCATGAACTCAAAATCATCATCTTCGAGGTTATCGGTCTAAGGCGGGACATTTTGGTTAGGAAAGGGAACAGGGAACACCTCGGACTTCGGCGTGAGCGCTCAGTCGAACGCTTACCTCGGACTTCGGCGTGAGGCTTCGACGGTGAGCGCTCAGCCGAACCGCGCGGCAACTGAGCCTGTCGAAGTTCAGCTCGTAGCTTCTCTCGGTAACACGCTCGGTGTGTAACAGGGAACAGGGAACAGTAACGAGTGTCACTACCTGCCTGAGTACTGCTATACAAACCACACCCGACACCCGACACCCGACATCCCACACCCGAAGGGATAGCTTATTTGTATAAAATATAACCTGGTTTTTGTCAACGACCTAAAGGTACTCAAAAAGTATTACCTAATTGGCTAGCTCATCAAATTAGCGATCAGGTAATTTTGGCAATCCTTAAATTTTGTCACAAAAAACAGAGTGGCTGAATATTGCTATTATGGGCAATTAACAGGACTTGATCTAAACGGCTGGGAGCTGAAACTTTTGATCTGGAGACCAATTTATGGCAGCATCATCTTGGCATCAAGGCTGGGACATCACTGACGAAGAACGAGAGGTTTACAGGAAACGTTCTCAGGCGTCGAGTCGAGCCAAAGCCCAAGCGATCCGGGGTGAGGGACGAACACCGATTCATCCGATTAATGTACCTCAGCTCAATCCGGACGACCTGATGCCACAATTAGCCAGTAACGGCTGGCGATCGCTCTCCTTGTTCAGTGGTGGTGGCGGTTTAGACCTCGGCTTTGATCGAGCTGGATTTACTCATGTCGCATCCTACGATATCTTACCTGAATCTGGTATTACCTTGAGGAACGTTCGACCAGAGTGGACTGTGTTTGGGGGGGAACAAGGAGATGTTACCCAGGTAGACTGGCGAGACTATCGGGGCTTAGTTGACATAATCCATGGCGGTCCACCCTGTCAACCGTTTTCTGTCGCTGGTCGTCAGCAAGGAAAAGAAGACAGCCGGGATATGTTTCCAGAATTCATCCGGGCTGTATTAGAAATTCATTTGCCTACTGATAAAGTTAAACCTCATGTTCAGCTAGATCTATTTTCGCTCCTCGACCCGTCTGAAACGTTACAACCTTGTATGGGCGTTCGTGAAGCTTTAGGACTACCTGATATAGGATTTGATGCGTTATCTCCTACCATTCGCAGTTCTCTTACCGGTCCCCGTCATACCACATCAGTGTTGAGTAGTGTTTCCGCGCAAAAGATTTGGGAAAAACTACAAATTTGGCCCAATGGAGTTGCTCTCAATCGAGAACAGGCGCATTTATTTGTAGCAGATAATGGTCACTTTCGCTTATCTGTACCTGACTGTGCGATTTTGCAATGCTTTCCTCAATCCTGGTCATTTGATGGTGCTGTTTATAAAGCCCTAGGTCAAATTGGCAATGCTGTTCCCCCACCAATGGCGTATAGAGTGGCTGTATCTATTGCGAGTTGCGTTGGCAGGTTTCTGGAGTTGAAAGAGAGTGATCAGTTCGTTTTCTCGACGATCATCTTGAACCGTCATTTTAAAAATTACCGTGGTTGAGAAAATGGCAAACGCCCGGATCATTCATCTAGCCACCCACGGCATACTCGATGAAATCTGGGGATTAGGGAGTGCGATCGCATTAGCTCCTTCTACTAAGGATAACGGTTTACTTACGGCTGATGAAATCCTCACCATGAACCTCAACGCCGAATTGGTTGTTCTCAGCGCCTGCAATACGGGTCAAGGTCGAATTACCGGGGATGGCGTCATTGGTTTATCACGCTCCCTCATTTCGGTAGGTGTACCCAGTGTAATTGTATCCCTGTGGACAGTGCCAGATGCCCCCACAGCCTCCCTAATGCAGGAATTTTATCAAAATATACATAAATAATCCTGACAAAGCCCAAGCGCGGCGACAAGCCATGCTGACGACAATAGCCAAACATCCTCATCCCAAAGATTGGGCAGCCTTTACACTCATAGGAGAAGCTAAATAACGCATTATTCCTAATTCTTGCCCCATGCTACCCGTTAACCAAGCCGAATCCATTATCTTAGATCTCATCCACCCCTTAGACTCCCAGTTAGACAGCGAAAGTATCGACCTATCCGCCGCCACAGGTCGCATTTTGGCGTCTCCTGTAACCAGTCAATTGGATTTTCCCCACTGGGATAATTCTGCAATGGATGGTTATGCAGTACGCTATGCGGATGTGCAGTCGGCTAATGAACAGCAACCAATCAGTTTAGAACTCGTCGAAGAGATTCCCGCCGGCTATCAACCGCAAAAAACTATTAAACCTGGACAAGCGGCGCGTATCTTCACCGGTGCCTGTATGCCCCAGGGAGCAGATACGGTGGTGATGCAGGAACATACCCAGCGCCAGGATAACCAAGTTTTAATCTTACAAGCACCGAAACCGCAAGGCTTTGTGCGTCATCAGGCATCGTTTTACCGTGCTGGAGAATCCCTCTTAGAATCAGGAATTCAACTGGGTGCGCCAGAAATTGCTGTCCTCGCCGCCGCCCAATGTACGGAACTCACCGTCTATCGCCGTCCCAAAGTCGCGATTCTCTCCACGGGGAATGAACTGGTTACGCCGTACCAACTCTTGCAACCGGGTCAAATTGTCGATTCTAACCAATACGCTTTAACCGCTTGGGTGACTCTCTGTGGCGGAATTCCTAAGGTACAAGGGATTGTCCGCGATAAACCGGACGCCCTGAAGCAAGCTATTGCCCAAGCTATTCTAGCCGCCGATATTGTTCTGTCTACAGGTGGCGTCTCTGTGGGGGATTATGACTATGTAGATGAAATTTTAGCCCAACTGAATGCGGAGATTCACATCCGTTCGGTTGCGGTTAAACCGGGTAAACCCTTAACCGTGGCGACGTTTCCGCCTCCGAGTCAGAGGAATAAAAAAGGCTCATCGCATCCAGTCTTATATTTTGGTCTACCCGGAAATCCAGTATCCGCGTTAGTCAGTTGTTGGCGATTTGTGCAACCTGTGATGAAAAAGCTTTCTGGTTTACCAATGCAACGATGGAAGCCCAGGTTTATCCACGCCACCTCTCGTAGCGAACTCAAATCTGATGGGCGTCGAGAATCCTATTTGTGGGGTCAGCTTCAATTAGTTGAGGGGAAATACGAATTCAATTTGGCGGGTGGGAGTCACAGTTCGGGTAATTTAATTAACTTAGCTCAAACCACAGGTCTGGCTATGATACCCGTTGGTCAAACCTTAATTCCAGCCGGAGAAATGGTGCAAGTTTTGTCGGTGGGCTTTTAAGTTGATAGAATCCTTTAAGATGGGGCGGTTGTAGACGCGGAGAGGCTTCCCGTAGGGTAACCGCAGCTACACAAACAAAACCCGCCTGCGCGGGTTTACATTTGCCAATCTTTCTCTTCTATCTTATGCCTTATTTATAAATTATTAATGTCAAGATATCGCGAGTAAAAAGCCTCATTAATTGTAATTTGGGTAGTGGCGTAGCACACCTTATTTGGTGGATTATAATTGTAGGGGCGCAAGGACTTGCGCCCGGTTTAAACGTCAAATCTATTCCACAATTTTAGCTGTGTCAGTCCGCCATCGTGCGTTAGTAACACACCAACCAAGGTGGTGCGTTACGGCGCATGAGTGTTCTGTGGGAAATAAAAGTGAATAAAAAACTATGCGCCTAACGCACCCTACACCAGTGCTAATCTATTTGTTCCAGCCGAGGGGCTGTTCAATCTCCAGTGAGCCTCTTTACCACCACTGTGATCAGGTTAACAAAGCGATCGGGTTTAGGTTTTCTATCAAATTACATAGATTTGTCCTAGAAGGATCGGATGATTTTTATTAAAAAATTGTCGCCGCATCTGCCTCTTCCTTAAGATTGATTTACAGCAGATTTCAGGTTGATGAAGTACAGCCTTAAGCAAGATCCCCGACTTCTTGGAAAAGTCGGGGATCTGTCTGTGTAATCCACCGACTACCCCCTGGTATCTGCTCTTTTGGTGGAGTCGGTTCGTCTTCCACTCTTACCCCATCCTTCCGTGTTGGCAAAACAGCCAAACTATTGCCCTTGTGGGTTCCTGCTGGTATCCGTTCATCGGGAGAACTGTTGTAGAGACGTTGCATGCAACGTCTCTACCATAAGATGCGTCCTAACCGCTATGGCGATTGCTATACCTCGCCTTTTGCTCAATCTGTGCGCGACACCATCACGGGTTCTTGATAAAGGGGTACAGTAAATGTCACAGTTGAACCTAAGTTTTCCCCCATGCTGAAGAAATGTACGACACCGCCCATGGTTTCCACTAGCTTTTGGGAAATAGCTAACCCTAACCCGGTTCCTCCGTAAGGACGATTGAGTCCACCATGCACCTGGCTAAAGGATTGGAAGAGTTTGTCTTGCTTATCCAAGGAAACCCCAATTCCCGTATCCGCAACCCGCACTTTCACATGTCCAGGAAACTCCTGTCCCTGAAAATGGACTTTCTTGCGAATGACTTCGGCACTGATGGTAATTCCCCCTTCATCGGTGAATTTGATGGCATTCCCCACTAGGTTTAGCATCACCTGTAGCAACCGTTGATAGTTCCCATACATAACAATGCCATCGTAGACGGCGGGAATTTCCAGGGTGAAACTCAAGTTCTTGTGATGGGCTTGCTGCGCGGTAAAGTCATAGACCTTATTAAATAGATACTCTAACTCAACTGGACTAAACTCCAGCTCCATTTTTCCGGCTTCAATCTTGGCGATATCTAAGATATCGTTGATGATGTTGAGCAGGTGTAAGGCACTATTATGGGCTTCCTGGATAAACTCTCGCTGTTCTTCAGGGTCATCCGCCATTCCTTCCAGAATCAGCTTGAGAAAGCCAATCATCCCATTTAGGGGCGTCCGCAATTCGTGAGACGTGCTGGCAAGAAATTCACTCTTGAGACGGGATACTTCTTCCGCTTGTTCTCTCGCCAGTTCCAGTTCTTTATAGAGCGTACCATGAGCGATCGCGGTTCCCACTTGTTCGGCTAACTCCCGCACTAGCTCAATTTCCGCATCACTCCACTGACGGTGGCGATCGCACTGTTGTAAACTAATTAACCCATTGGGTTCGTCTTTATAGGACGTGGAAACCACCAGCAGCGATTTTTCTTGAAACCGACTCGGGGCGACTTGGTCAACTACAACGGGTTCGGAACTCCACATCGCTTGTTTCATTATCAGTTCCGACTCTAGTTCCAGCGTCATCCCCAACATTTCCTCTAATGACTCTTGGCGATACTCTGCTTCCACCTTGACATCCGTGTAGTCGGGTTTGTAGGAACAGATAATACAGCGACTGACTTGTAGAGCTTTCCCTAAACTGTCTACTGTTTGTTGCCAGATTGTATCTAAGTCTAACGTCCGGCGAATCCGGCGGGCAATTTGGGTGAGTAGTTTTTGATTTGGATCGACACTTAACGGTACCAGCGAATCGATCACTTTTTGCACCGAACCCTCAGGTAACAGATGACCCATCACCCAAACCTGAGTTGCCTGACCGTCTGCTTGTAAAATTGGGCTGATCACCAGTTCAAAGGGAAAAACTTGATCGCCATAACAGAAGTCATGGATGCAGCGTTCTGGGGTGCGGTTGTCTAGAATCCGCTGGATTCGATCCCGATAAGCATCTAGAGCAATGGGATGAAAGGTTTCGTTGAGGGGAACCCCAATAACCTGTTCTTGAGTTAAATCATACTGCTCGGCTTGTCGCCAATAAAAGGAGTGATACTGACCTGATGCATCTTGGCTACACATCAGCTCAACCTCTAACTCCTGCAAAAAGCTGGACTTGCCTTGTGCAGTAGTAGATTGCATAGTGGTATACCCAAATCGAGGATGGTGGAAATCAGCAGGAGCAATCATCTACAAGAAACCGGGAAACTACAAGCAGCGAAAGGATTAGCGCTCGCACCAAGACAGACATAAATGCAACCCCTTAACGCCCTGGAGCCTCAGGCGAACTATTAAAGCGACGAACCTATTGGCTCTCAATCGTTCCATTCGCCTCGTGGCGGTACTGGTGGATTTCGTCTCAAGGTGCGGGTTAGCTCATCATCGCGATCGCGCTCTCCTCTTAGCCATTGACGAATGGCTGTTTCTATCACCTTAGACGGATCATTGGTTAAGTGTTTGATTTGGTCTAACAGTTGAGCATCCATGAGGATAGATATTTCTTCCTTGTTTGTTGAATGCTCTCGATGAATGGCATGATTATTCATTTTCAGCGTTTTGGTGTTCCCCTACACTACAGTTTACGACAACTTGCTCTCTTGCCACCTGAGATTCGTGGCGCAATCAGCCCGAAAAGGTTCTCTGGAGTTAGAGTATCAGGAGTATTGTCCCCATTTGGGGAAGAAACATTAAAATACATTAAGAGCCATCCATTCCGTGTTGCCGATTTTTTTTGTCACCCGATAATTCTATGACTGATGTTCCTGTCTCTCGCATTCGCAATTTTTCCATCATTGCCCACATTGATCATGGTAAATCCACTTTAGCCGATCGCCTCTTACAGACAACCGGTACGGTGAGCGATCGCCAGATGAAGGAACAGTTCCTGGACAACATGGAATTGGAACGGGAGCGCGGGATTACCATTAAACTGCAAGCCGCTCGCATGAACTATCGGGCGCAAGATGGTGAGCAATACGTTCTCAATTTAATTGACACCCCGGGTCATGTGGATTTCTCTTATGAGGTCTCGCGATCGCTGGTCGCTTGCGAGGGCGCATTGCTCGTGGTAGACGCCTCTCAGGGGGTTGAAGCTCAAACTCTGGCAAATGTTTATTTAGCCTTGGAGCATGACCTCGAAATTATTCCGGTTCTGAATAAGATTGACCTCCCAGGAGCAGAACCCGAACGAGTGATCTCAGAAATCGAAGAGATCATTGGTCTCGATTGTAGCGGAGCCATTCTCGCATCGGCAAAGGAGGGAATTGGCATTGATGAGATTTTAGAATCCATCGTCCATCTGGTTCCATCTCCCCAGGATACCATCAATCAGCCCCTGCGAGCCTTGATTTTCGATAGCTACTATGACCCCTACCGAGGCGTCATCGTCTATTTCCGGGTGATGGATGGTAGCGTCAGAACTGGGGAAAAAGTTCGCCTGATGGTATCCAAAAAAGAATATGAAATTGATGAACTGGGTGTATTGTCACCGACGCAAATCCAGGTTGATCAACTCCACGCCGGAGAAGTGGGATATATAGCGGCGGCGATTAAAACCGTAGAAGATGCCCGTGTCGGCGATACAATTACCCTAGCGGCTGAACCCGCCGATAACCCCTTACCGGGTTATAAGAAAGCCAAACCTATGGTGTTCTGCGGCTTATTCCCCACCGACGCGGATCAGTACGAAGATTTACGCGAAGCTCTCAACCGTCTCAAGCTCAATGATTCGGCTCTCAACTATGAACCCGAAACCTCCAGCGCCATGGGGTTTGGTTTCCGATGTGGTTTCTTGGGCTTATTGCACATGGAAATCGTCCAGGAGCGGTTAGAACGGGAGTATGATTTAGATTTAATCATTACCGCTCCATCAGTGGTCTATCGAGTCACGAATATGGATGGGGAGGTTTTGGAAATTGACAACCCCAGCTTACTCCCTCCACCCCAGCAGCGGGAGAAAATTGAAGAACCTTATGTTCGCATCGAGATGATTACCCCAGAAACTTATGTGGGGACGCTGATGGAACTGTGCCAAACGCGGCGGGGTGAGTTTAAAGATATGCGGTATTTAACCCAAGGGCGAACCACCTTGGTGTATGAATTACCTCTGGCGGAAGTCGTGACTGACTTTTTTGACCAACTCAAATCGCGATCGCGCGGTTATGCCAGTATGGAGTATCACCTGATTGGGTATCAGGAAAACACTCTGGTTCGCCTCGATGTGTTAATTAATGGTGATCCAGTGGATTCTCTGGCAATGATTGTCCACCGGGATAAAGCCTACAGTGTTGGTCGGGCGTTAGTGGAAAAACTCCGGGAATTAATTCCCCGTCACCAATTTAAAATTCCTCTGCAAGCCTCAATTGGAAGTCGGGTAATTGCCAGCGAACATATTCCTGCATTACGGAAAGACGTACTCGCTAAATGTTACGGAGGAGATATTAGCCGCAAGAAAAAATTGTTACAGAAGCAGGCAAAAGGGAAAAAGCGGATGAAGTCTTTAGGTACAGTTGATGTGCCTCAGGAAGCATTTATGGCAGTATTGCGCCTCGAACCCCAGTAGGAAAGCTGGGGGATCTGGGGAAGCTGGGGTTGTAGAGACGCGCCATGGCGCGTCTGGAAGCTGGGGGAGAAGCAATTAAATTAGAGCTTATCCGAGGAGTATTGAGGTCTATCTAAACAGTGATAATTTCCTTATTCCTTATCACCTTGCCATCTGCCTTCTGCCTTTCTTCAGTCAAGGGCTAGTAGCTGCAACCTAATATCTATGCATATCTGAGCAAGTCTATGCATTTTGCTCAGATATCAGTTCATCTACAAATTGCCTTATCCGTTCTTGCCAGTTGGGGACAGATTTCAGCTTATCCTTTTGCCCTTCATAT
>NZ_JAVKBY010000083.1:0-48943 GCF_040222985.1 Coleofasciculus sp. F4-SAH-05 | reverse complement strand
ACCAATGACCAATGACCAATGACCAATGACCAATGACCAATGACCAATGACCAATGACCAATGACCAATGACCAATGACCAATGACCAATGACCAATGACCAATGACCAATGACCAATGACCAATGACCAATGACGAAAATGTGAGGAGATGATGAAAAAGCTATTACAGGTATTAATTGCGTTATTTTTGGCGGTTTTTGCCATCATGATATTTGCGCCAAAAGCCTTAGCCTTTTGTGGATTTTATGTGGCAAAAGCAGATACACAGCTTTACAACCAAGCCTCTCAAGTGATTATCGCGCGGGATGGCGATCGCACGATTTTGACGATGGCAAATGATTACCAAGGAGATGTTAATGATTTTGCCTTAGTTGTGCCTGTTCCCGTGGTGCTAAAACAAGAACAGGTACAGGTAGGAAATCCGAAGATTATCGAACGACTGGATGGGTTTAGTGCGCCGCGATTGGTAGAATATTTTGATCCCGATCCCTGTATTCCTATGCCAAGATATAGTGGAGCTGCACGCGGAGTAGTCGAACTAGCAGACGAGTTTGGGGAGAATCGGGGAGACAGTGCTTTAGGTGTCACCGTCGAATCTCGTTTTTCGGTTGGTGAATACGATATTTTAATTCTCAGTGCTAAAGAATCCGATGGGTTAGAAACCTGGCTGAGGCGTAATGATTATCGCATCCCGCGTGGTGCTAGTCGGCTACTGCAACCTTATATTCGCCAAAATATGAAGTTTTTCGTGGCGAAGGTTAATCTGAAAGAATTTGAATCAGGGGGTTCTCAATTACTTCGCCCTTTACAGATGGCGTATGAATCACCGCGCTTTATGTTACCGATTCGCTTGGGAATGATTAATGCCACAACTGAGCAAGATTTAATTGTTTATATTTTATCCCGCAATGGTCAAGCCGAAGTTACGAATTATCGCACGGTTCAAATCCCGTCTAATGTGGGACTTCCTCTATTTGTTAAGGATGAGTTTGGTCAATTCTATAAAGCCATGTTTGAGACGGCGTATGATCAAGAACAGAAAAAAGTGGCATTTTTAGAATATGCTTGGAATATGGGATGGTGCGATCCTTGTGCGGCTGATCCCTTAAGCAGAGATGAATTAGAACAAGCGGGTGTGTTTTGGTTGGATACTAATGCAGCCAATAATGTGTTTATTAGCCGTTTACACGTTCGCTACAGTCGTGATACATTTCCTGAAGATTTAATGTTCCAAGAAACAGGGAGTCGGCAAAATTTTCAAGGTCGATATGTACTGCGACATCCTTACACCGGGGAAATGAATTGTCCCGCCGCTGATGAGTATAAACGCACGTTAAATCAAAGATTTGAGCAGGAGGCGCAGACGTTAGCTAAGCTGACGGGATGGCAAATTGGCGATATTCGTCGGAAAATGGATATTCCTGAGATGAAACCGAGTCGCTGGTGGCGCAGGATTTGGAATTGACGAGGGCGTGATGGTTATCTATAGGATGCATGTCAACGCCAGTAGGTTGGGTTGAGAGAGGAAACCCAACTTATCCGGGTAACTGGGGTATTGCGTGTAAACCTGACATGCTCCCTATCTCTAGGGTTCTAATCTAGGATAATATAGATAATCAGTGCCTAAATAGTTGCATTGTATTTTAAATCGAATGGTACTGAATTAAGGTTGGTGGGTTTCGACTTCGCTCAACCCACCCTACGGTATATCAAAAATGACGATAAAAGACTATAAGTTACCTCTCATTATTATCGGTGTTGGTATTTTATTTTCCTTGTACCTACAATGGCTAATACCTGAGGGGGTTTTCTTTAGTGGCGATGCGGGATTGAAGGCGTTATTGGCGAAACAGTTGAGTCAAGGTCAATTTAGATTTGATTTGGTGTCTCCTTCCTTACCTTGGGTACGTCAACTTTGGCAGAATGGCTTGTATCCCTTTGAAGAGCCGTTTGTTTATTATATTAATTATCGCTATTTTATTACGTTTCCCTATACCTTTCCCCTGGTAACGGCTCCCTTCCAGGCTTTGTTTGGCTATCGCGGATTATACATTATTCCTCTGGTGTCAACCTGGGTAATATGGTTCACCTGTTACTGGGTATGTAAACGGTTAGAATTATCCCAGACGATTGCATCAGTGGCTTTAATTGTTTTAATATTTGCTTCACCGTTAACCCTCTACAGTGCGATGTATTGGGAGCATACTCTCGCCTTGGCATTGGCATGGTTAGGGTTAGCGTTGTTCTTCTTTCCTCGACAAAATCAACCGCTATCGATTAGGCGGGTTATCGTTAGCGGCATTCTCATAGGCGGTTCAGTTTGGTTTAGACCTGAATTTTTAGCGTTAGTGAGTTTAATTATCGTTTTGGTGTATGCTGTGTCGTTGTGGAATTGGGCACGGCAACAGTTTAAGATTGATCAATTTAATCTGAGTAAACTCTATTATGTGACGGAACACCAAGAAATTTTTGCTATTAGTCTAATTGCCACGGTTGGCTTGTTTTTTCTCTCGAATAAAGTTATTTATAACCATCCTTTGGGAATCCATGGGATTCAAGTGGTGGAGGAAACAGGTTTATCTGAGCGACTGTTAGGGGGATGGAAGAATTTTCAGGGATTAAGCTTGGCTTTGTTTGAATTTTTACCGATTACTTTTTTTGCCGTTGCTTACCTGTTGATTGGGTTGGGTAGAAACTCCCAAATGCGGTTAACGATGCCAAAGATGGTTCTCTTAGGATTAAGTTTTGGGATAACGGCTTTGGTTGGACTTTCCGTAACTCAGGGGAGGATTTACAAAGTTTTATGGATTTTGGTTTTAGCGGGATTGTTGTTTCTGGCGTGGCTGAAAAGGTATGATGTAAGGTTGAATTTGGAAATGCTCCTGATTTATGGCGGTGGATTACTCTTTATCATCCTCGTCTCTTTAATGGTGCCGGAGGGAACAGCAGGTTTAATTGCTGGGGGTAAACAATGGGGAGCCAGGTTTTTATTGCTCCTCGTGCCGATTATTTGTTTGTTGGCGACGAAGCAGTTAGAGTTTATGCTGAATGTCTCGTCAGGGGGGTTAAAGTATATCGGTATTGTTGGCTTTGCTGCCCTTTTGCTGGTGAGTATTCATAAAAATAGTTATGCTGGGGTCAAGTTTTTACAGAAAAATCACGATGGTATATTACCGGCGATTCAAGTTTTACAGAAACAGCCGAATCCTGTGATTGCTGTTTCTCATCAATTTGTCGCCCAGGCGATAGAACCGGGTTTGGCGGGGGACAAGATATTTTTTAAGGCGGAAACGAGTCAGGATTTAGTGCAATTAGGTAAAACGTTGGTGGAGGAAGGGCAGCAGAAATTTACGTATGTTTGCTATCCGTTTCGTCAGTGTCAGCCGCCGGAAGAGGCGTCAGCCGCGAGGAAATTTAGTCACGATAGTCAGCAATTTAGGATTAAGTTATCTGAAGTAGGAGAGTTTGGTAAGTATCCTATTTATGAGGCATTAATTCTGAAGGAATCGGAGTAATTCCTTTTTTATGGGGGTGAATTGTGTAGGTGCGGGTTTCACAACTATGGTGGGAAGGGCGGGTTTTGTAGAAAGGTTATTGGTTTATCCATTAATTTTGCCCCTAAACCCGCCCCTACATTGGATTTATTGTGCCGATATCAGATTTCTATATTAACTAACCTTAAACTGGGCAATAAAACCTAGCCGATTTTTAGGCGCGATCGCATCCCAAAGAGGTAGGGGCGGGTTTAGGGATTAAATGAGTTAACCCGCCTCAAAATAAACAACGAAACCCGCCCTGATCCCAACCTAAATTTGACGAATGACGTAGCTTGCTTCTCGCGAAGCGAGTATGACATAAGACAAATGACGAATGACATAAGACATAAGACTAAGCCACCTGACTCAACGCCTCCGTCAGATAATCAGCCGTGGCTTCCACAAGCGCGATCGCGTTTTCATAAAGCATCCGAGTCGGACCCAAAATTCCCACACTGCCTACGGGTAGATTATCCTGTTCGTAGGTGGCACTCACTAACGTACAGGTTTGCATCGGTTCCAAGGGATTTTCTGTGCCAATTCGTACTTTTGCCCGACGCTTAGAATTCAAACTATCAGGAAGTTCAAAGATTAGGGGCCAAAGTTGTTCCTGTTCTTCTTCCAACAGATGCAGCAACATTTGAACTTGTTGCAACTCAGCAAATTCTGGCTGACGCAATAACTCGGCAATCCCCCGAACTAAAATCGGCGTGGCTACCGATGTTTTCATCGGACGAGTTAATTCTGCCAATACCTTCTTCAAAAAATCAGCATACTGGGTAAATTCGCGGTCAAGTTCACTCCAATCCAAATTAACCAATTCACCCAGAGAACGTCCCCGGAGCTTACTACTTAAAAAATTAGATAATATCTGTAACTCTTGCTCAACAGCCGCTTCATCCGGTGGATCATCTTCTGATACCAAGGGTAATTCCATGACAATGGATTGGGTTTGATAGGCATCAGTCACCACAATCAACATCACCCGCCCTGGTGCGACAGACACCAATTGCAAATGGCGCAATCGTGTTGTTTGAGTTTGAGGTAAAGTAATCAGGGTAATATACCCACTCAAGGTTGAGAGAATTTGCCCCGCATCCCGTAACAAAGCCTCAAAATTGAAATCGTCTCCCTTCAAATGATCCGATAGTAATGTTTCCGCTTGACGTCCCAACGTATTGGAGGGTTTAATCAGCCGATCCACATAAATCCGATATCCTGAATCCGAGGGAACCCGTCCTGCAGAAGTATGAGGTTGATAGAGTAAGCCAGATTTTTCTAGAACGCTCATACAAGAGCGAATTGTAGCAGGACTAACACTCAGATCATACTCGTGGGCTAAAACTTTGGAACCCACAGGTTCTGCCGTCGCAATGTAATGACGGATGGTTGCCCAGAGAATATGTTGTTGCCGACTATTAAGACTGACGTGTACAGACATATGAACTACCCAGACCTACTTCGTTGAGGTCCCTTGTTTCTACAACCAGACCAATAGGTTTGTGTTTCTGACGCTTCGCTTGTCCTAGTTGCTTCATGCTTCCCGTTTGCTTGCGCTGACGAGTTTCTGAAGTAGAGCTAGAGACTTGACTCGTCTACGAGGCTCGTTCCAAGCCCCGGTAGAATTCCTAATGCCCACAAAAGCATAACTAAAGCCGCCGCTAAATCTCTATCCATCGTAAATCCACATTTATGACAATGGTGAACTCTTTCGTCTAAGGTCTTTTTCTGCTGATTTCCACAGTTAGGACAGGTTTGGGATGGTTTCACTTGGCGAGTAGGAACCTCAATAAAAACCCCGCCAGCGTCTTTTACTTTGTATTCAATCGCTGACCTTAACATCCCCATCCCCACATCCAAAATGGATTTGTTTAGTCCGGCTTTTTGTTTTTTGCGCTTGCCTTTTTTGGCTTGGCGGGTCATTTTAGAGACTTCTAGCTTTTCCGTAGCAACGAAGCTATTACAGCGCACAATGTCTGTTGCTACTTGGTGTACCCAGTTTTGGCGCTGATTAGCTACTTTGCGAGTTACTTTGCTAATTTTTGCCTGGTTTTTTTTCCACCGCCTAGAGCCTTTCTGTTTTTTCTTTCTATTGGGCGCTGTTTTACGACGCTTCCCTTTAGAAAGATGCTTGATTTTTGCCTCAGCTTTTCGCAAAAACTTAGGGGCTTCAACAAAAGAATGGTTTTTCCCATCAGTAATTGCTAATGCTGACTTGCAACCCAAGTCAATGCCGACTGAGCCAAAATCTGTTTGCCTTGTCGCTGCCTGCAATTCGGTTAGGTTAACGGTTATGTTGGCATACCATTTCCCATTACGGTAAACAAGGGTACAAGTTGTTGGAGTTCCCCAACTTCTGGCTTTACCGCGCATCTGGATAGAACCAATTTTGGCTAAATCTAGATAACCGTTATCACCCGTTGTGTGTACCTTCCAACCTGTTTTACTGGGATACGTCCAGCCAGAGTAATGCCTGATTGACTTATACTTAGGTCGCTTGGCTAACCCTTTAAACCACCGATTAAATGCGTAATCAACACGCTTTAACGTAGCCTGCAAGGTCATACAATTACACTCTTTGTACTCTACCCAAACTTCCTTGAAGGCAGGTAAAGAGTTTTGTTGCTCGAAGTAGTCAACCCGATGGTTAAACTTTTGGTACTGAGTGAACCGATTACAAACAGCAGCGTTGTACAAATCCTGGTGCAACTTACGGTGATACCGCAATATCTGCTCTTGCTTTCTATTGGGGTATAGCCGAAAAGTTACACGTCTTGTTCGCATTGCTGTTTCCTCCTGTTAAGATTAATCTAGCACATTCAGGTGGGGTTAAGTTAAGGCTTATATCAAATCCCAGGAAACACCTCAAGATTAACCCTGAGCGAAGTCGAAGGGTTGATTGCCTCCGTTCCTCCGGCAATCCGCTATCCCTCCCTACCCTACTTCGTTGAGGGTAGGGACTCCCGCGATACGTTGAAAAAAAGCCGAACTTAATCAGATTTTCACCAGAATCCTTTAAAATCATGAGGGTTATGGCGAATTTATGGAGAAATGTTTCTCCTAGATATCCCTAAAAATAGGTTAAATCGCCAACGCCGCTAAACAGACCTTTTAAGTGAGAGACTTTCCTGGTTGGATGAGCATTGATCCAAAGATAACAGAAGAAACTAGGATTCTGTAGCTTGCCATGATCTACCGCTAGTAGCGAGGGATGGTAGGATCGACCGTTGCGGAGTATGCATCAATTCCACCGACGACATTTTTGACATTGGTAAACCCCTGATCCGCTAACCACTGGCACATTTGAGCAGAACGGATACCATGGTGACACATTACCAAGGTTTCAGCATCGGCTTCAAAGCGACTGTGGATTTGGTCGGACCATTGGGCAAATTCGCTCAAGGGTAGAACATCAAACCCCTGAATACGCGCGATCGCGACTTCCTGGGGTTCTCGCACGTCGATAAGCTGGAGCCCTTCCGGGGATTGGCTGATCCGCTGCGCGAGTTCCTCAACACTGATTTTGGGAATGGGTTGATTAAAGGATTGAGCTGACATAACTGGTGCAAGGAAAATAATATATACCAGAATACCGATATCCTTAAGATTGGCAAAGGGTGTGGGGAAGCTGGGGGAGCAGAGGGAGCTGGGGAAGCTGGGGGAGCCAAGGACAAATGACAAATGACAAATGACAAATGACGAATGACGAATGACAAATAACAAATGACAAATGACAAATGACAAATGACAATGAAACTACGCTCGTTTTTTTATGCCCTGGCAGCCGGTGTGGTAATGTTGCTGTTACTCGCTGGTGGTGGTTGGTTCTGGGTGAGCGCCCACAGTCCCCTAACTCTCTTGCAGGAACAGGAGGTCAAGACTCCCACGGCGGCGATTTTTGTGCCGAAACAAGCCCCCGCCATGATATCGTTGCTTGTGAATCCAGACCGTTTGGCAGCATTGCGGCAAGTGGTGGTTCCACCCCAAAAGCGACGAGGTGCGATCGCGGAATTTAAGCAACTGGAAAATAGCCTGCTGGCGAATTTGGGGCTGGACTATCAACAGGACATTCAACCCTGGATTGATGATGAATTGACGCTGGCGGTAACGTCATTAGATGTTGACCGGAATCCTGAAAATGCGGCACAACCTGGGTATTTACTCGTTTTTACGACCAACGATCCTGAAGCCGCCCAGGAGAAGGTGTATTCTCGACTCGCGATTACCAACCCAGCCGATTTAGTCGTTGAATCCTATAAGGGGGTTAATCTAATTTATCAACCCTCTCCTGTTTCCGGGAAAAAGAAGTCAGATGATCGAGACTCTCGCCCCAACTCTAATATCTTAACCAGCGCGATCGTGGGCGATCGCTTTGTCCTCTATGCCAATCACCCTAAAGTCTTGCGGAATGCGATTAATACAGTACAAGTTCCCGATTTGAGTTTGGCAGAAAATCTTGATTATCAACACCTGCTACAAAGTCTGACGGAACCGCGTATTGGCTTAAGTGTGGTGAATTTACCCGCCCTAGCCGCTTGGATTTCCAATCAACCGATTCCTAATCGCGAGTCATTTGAGGCGTCTAAAAGCTTGGCAATTGCCTTATCCTTAACTCGTCAGGGGCTATTGGCACAAACGGCGATTCCTCGGTCAAAATCGAGTCCAGAACCGATTACCCCAGTCTTATCTCAGCCTGTTGATGCCCTTCAGTACATTCCCACCCAAAGTGCGTTGGCAATTGCTGGGGTGAATTTAAACCAATTTTGGGAACAACTGTCCACCCGACTAGAAACTGATGAGAATCTCAGTAGCTTACTCGACCAAGGAATTGCCCAGTTAGAGTCTCGGTGGGGAATTCAATTACCAGAAGAGATTTTCAGTTGGGTGCAGGGGGACTATGCCCTATCCCTATTTCAGCGATCGGATCAACCGAATCCCGACTGGATTTTTGTGACGCAAACGGCTAATAATGATCAGGCAATTGACGCGATTGAGCATTTGGATCTCGTCGCCAAACAGCAGGGATTAAATGTGGGAGAACTCCCGTTTGGCGATCGCACGACGACGGCGTGGACGAAGTTGGTTACGGCTCAAACCCTGAAGAATCGCCAAGATGGGTTGTTAAGTTTACAAGCCCAAGTTCGGGGCGTTCACACCACTGTGGGAGACTATGAAGTGTTTGCCACATCCATTGAGGCGATGGACGCGGCGCTGAATGGGGTGAAGGATTCACTGGTTCAGAACCCAGACTTCCAGAACGCGATCGCGGCTTTACCGGGTCGAAATGATGGGTATCTCTATCTCAACTGGTTAGAGAGCCAACCCTTAATTGAGCGTCAGCTTCCCATTTTGCGGGTGGTGGAACTCATTGGTCAACCCTTATTTGACCACCTGCGATCGCTAACCATCACCAGTTATGGTGTGAATCAGGATGTTCAACAGAGTCAGTTATTTTTCCAATGGGTTGATCGTTCCTCTGGCTAAAAGGAATTGGTCTCGGAATAGAGTTATCATCGACAAGGTAGGGGCGACCCGCTGAGCCTAATTAACAACACCAGAAACAGGGCGGGTTTACATAAGTTACCAGTTTTTGCTTACATGGTATCGGTAAAACCCGCCCCTACAGAAGGTCGGGTCGCCCTCTACTCAATTGGGTCGGTTCGCCCTCTCCTCAAACCTTTGTATCAGAACGTTTTTCTTAGGAAGTTGATGGAACCAACAATCCGACCCAGAGTTAAAATTTGCTGTATTGGTAGCATGGACGAAGCCAATCTAGCCATTCATTATGGCGCTGCTGCCATAGGCTTAGTATCCGAGATGCCCAGTGGACCGGGTATGGTGTCTGAAGGCTTGATTGCCCAAGTCAGCGCTAAAGTCCCTCCGGGTGTCTCATCATTTCTGCTCACCAGTAAATTTGATACCTTAGCGATTATTGCTCAACAACGACGCCTAGGCGTCAACACGATTCAGATTTGCGATCGCCTACAGTGGGGAAGCCATGATGATTTACGTCAGGCGTTACCTGGAATTGCCATTGTCCAAGCGATTCATATCACCAGCGAAGCCGCGATCGACCAAGCGTTAGCTGTTGCCCCCTCTGTTTCCGCATTGATACTCGATTCGGGGAATCCCCTGTTACCAGAGAAAGAACTGGGCAGAACCGGGCGAGTGCATGATTGGACGATTAGCCGACGCATTCGGGAATTAGTTAACGTGCCTGTTTTCTTAGCTGGCGGACTCACTCCAGAGAATGTCAAGGATGCGATTCAAGCAGTTCAACCCTTTGGTGTGGATGTCTGTAGTGGGGTTCGCACGAATGGCAAATTAGATGAGGGTAAACTCTCTGAGTTCTTCAATCAAGTGTACAAAAGTTTCAGCACTTAGTTATGTTGAAACATTGGGATATCATCATTTTACCAAATAATAGGACTTACGCAAAGCCTCTATGTGTAGGGTGTGTTAGCCCAGCGTAACCCACCTTTCCCCCCATCAGTGGTGTGTCTGCGTAAGTCCTGAATAAGTAGGTTGGTGGAAATAAACTCAACCCTATTAAATTATGTTAAAAAGCCTGATCTGTTATAAATGCTACCAAGTACATGTTACTATCTATACAAAGTTAAATTCAAAGAAATAACTTTCTCTCCCCCTGCTTCAGGAACGTCACCCTGTCACAGATTCCCCTTGTCCTCTCCTCTGGCTATCTACATTGATATTTTTTTCCCAGAGAATAGAGCGATAGACGCAGGGCTGTGCAATTTTGAGGAGTATAGATGACCATAACAGCACAACCTAGAAAAACAACACAACTTAGAGCCTTGCTGAATTCTAAGCAGTTAGAGTTTCTGATCGAAGCCCATGATGGAATCAGCGCTAAGATTGCTCAAGAGGCAGACTTTAAGGGCATTTGGGGTAGTGGTCTGAGCATTTCTGCCCAGTTGGGTGTGCGTGATAACAACGAAGCCAGTTGGACTCAAGTCTTGGAAGTGGTTGAGTTCATGTCCGATGCCACTTCTATCCCAATTCTGCTGGATGGGGATACGGGCTACGGAAATTTTAACAATGTGCAACGCTTGGTCAAAAAATTAGAGCAGCGTGGTGTGGCGGGTGTCTGTATTGAGGACAAACTCTTCCCCAAAACCAATAGCTTTATAAAAGGCACAGCTCAGCCCCTGGCTGACATGGACGAGTTCTGCGGCAAAATAAAGGCAGCTAAAGATGCCCAAAGTGATGATGAATTTGTCTTAATTGCTCGGGTAGAAGCCTTTATTGCCGGTTGGGGACTCTCGGAAGCATTAAGACGAGCGATCGCCTATTACGATGCGGGAGCGGATGGCATTTTAATCCATAGTGCCTTGCATGTGCCTGATCAAGTGTTGGCTTTTAAACGGGAATGGGGCGATCGCGCACCTGTGGTGATTGTCCCCACTAAGTATTACGCAACACCGACTGAGGTCTTTCGAGATGCGGGGTTCTCCATCGCTATTTGGGCAAATCAGCTCATTCGAGCTTCTGTTACCATGACCCAAAAGGTAGCTCAGACGTTAATGCTAGAGCAGAACCTGCTGAATGTCGAAGACGAGATCGTCCCTGTTTCCGAGATTTTTCGGCTTCAAGGCGTTGCCGAACACCAGGAAGCGGAGCAGCGCTATTTACCCCAGAACGGTGATTGTGGGAGCCGCACGATTCTACTAGCCGCCTCCCGGGGGATTGAATTGGGTGAGTTCACTAAAGATAAACCCAAGTGCATGGTCGATCTACAAGGGGAACCCCTCTTATCAAGGATTGTCGATGAGCATTACAGTGTCGGTATTCAAGACATCACTGTTGTCCGTGGCTACAAAAAGGAAGTTGTCAACTTACCTAGCCTCGATTATGTAGATAACGACGACTATGACACCACCGGTGAACTCGTTTCCCTGAGTCGAGGCTTGCAGGAGTTGCCCCAAGACGGACAAGATTGGAGCATTAGTTACGGTGATGTTCTGTTCAAGACGTACATTCTGCAAATGCTGTTAGCGGCTGAGCATGACTTTGTGGTGATTATAGATTCGAGTCAGCACCGCCAAACCCAGCAAATCCGACCCGATTACGTTGCCTGTTCTCTCCCCGACTCGACTCAGGCATTTTATCAGAATATTTATCTACACCAAATCACTCATAACCTCGGTGATCAGGAAATCTGTGGTCTATGGACTGGATTGCTGAAAGTTTCCCCACAGGGGCAGCCAGGACTAAAGGATACCCTTAATACTCTGCTCCAGTCAGAGAACGTGCGGCAACAGGGTCGAATGCCGACTCTGATTAATGAGTTGATCGCCCGTGGCTATCCAGTACATGTGCTTTACATTAAAGGACATTGGCTCGACATCGATCAAGTCGAAGATCTGTTCAAGGCGGGAAATTTCTAGATGATCAAATCCGAATACTTTATCCAAGCCGCCCAGAAAAAGGGTTTTGGGTTATACACTGGCGTGCCCTGCTCCTACCTCAAATCTTTTATTAACACCGTGATTGACTCGGAGCATCTCCGCTATGTAGGGGCTGCCAATGAAGGGGATGCTGTCGCGATCGCGGCTGGGGCTGAGTTGGCTGGAGTCAAGGGTGTGGTCATGTTTCAGAATTCGGGGTTTGGCAATGCGGTTAATCCCCTCACCTCTCTGACTCACACGTTTAAGATTCCCATCCTGGTGATTGTCACCTGGCGAGGACAACCTGGTGGTGCACCGGACGAACCCCAACACCAGCTGATGGGAGCGATTACTCCTCAATTACTTGATCTAATCCAGGTGCCATGGGAACTTTTTCCCACGGAAATAGACCAAGTGGAGCCAACTTTGGATCGGGCTGTTGCCCATATGCAGCAGCATCAGACGCCCTATGCCCTGGTGATGCAAAAAGGGTCCGTGGAATCTTGCCCCTTAAGCTCTCAACTGGCGATGAAGCCCCAGCCAATCTCCCCGACTAATCTGCCTCTGCAACAGGCTCCTGCTTTCACTCGTTGTGACATCCTTCAAGCTATCCAAGCAGGAACCGATCCCGATGACATTCTGTTGGCGACGACGGGTTATACCGGTCGGGAATTGTATGCGATTGAAGACCGAAGCAACCAACTATATATGGTAGGTTCTATGGGGTGTGTATCCAGTCTAGGCTTGGGCGTCGCTCTGGCTCAACCTCACCGTCGGGTGATTGCGATCGATGGCGATGGTGCTGCGTTGATGCGCTTGGGAGCTTTCGCCACCATTGGTTATGAACGTCCGCCCAACTTGCTGCATATTCTTCTGGATAATCAGAGGCATGAATCGACAGGGGGACAGTCTACAGTGTCTGCCTCGATCAATTTTGGCGCGATCGCAAAAGCCTGTGGTTACGAACAGGTTGCTGTAGCCACAACCCCTGAACAGGTGAAAGCTTTGACTCAACACCCATCCGAGCAATTAATGTTCATTCACGTCAAAATCAAGCCTGGTATTCCTGACAAATTACCTCGCCCCAAAATCACCCCCCTAGAGGTGGCTCAACGTCTACGGCAATTTATACAAGCCCGATAATCACACCTTGATTCGATCTGAATCTAGCCAAACCCTAAGCTCTAAGACAAAATGAACCGGACGATCTTACTCAACCCTGGTCCCGTTACCCTCAGCGATCGCGTGCGTCGCGCCTTGCTCCAGCCAGACTTGTGCCATCGTGAACCTGAGTTTGCTGAACTTACCCTGGATATCAAAGCACGCCTAGCCAAGGTGTATCCCGCAGCAGCTGAGGACTATGACGCTATTTTACTTACCGGTTCGGGCACTTGTGCCGTAGAGGCAATGCTATCAACCCTTGTGCCTCATGATGGCAAAGCTCTGGTGGTAACAAATGGGGTCTATGGTGAACGCATGGCAGCGATGATTAAAGCCCATGGTAAGTCCCTGGAGATGGTTACGGCTCCCTGGCACGAGCCAATGAACCTAAAGGCAGTTGAAACTTGTCTGAAGATGGATTCAGCCATTACCCATGTGATTGCCGTTCATCACGAAACCACCACTGGACGACTCAATGATGTGGCTCAGTTAGGACAAATCTGTCAGCGTTACAATGTAGCGCTACTGCTTGATACTGTCTCCAGTTTTGGGGCTGAGGCGATCGAGTTTGCCCCTTGGAATTTAGCAGCCTGTGCCGCAACTGCTAATAAATGCTTGCATGGTGTACCGGGTATATCATTCGTATTGGTCAAGCGATCGATTTTTGAGACTCGCCCCTCTGCCGCTGGAACCGTATACTTAGACCTCTATCGCTATCATCAAGAGCAGGTAAAGGGTTATTCTCCCTTTACTCAAGCTGTACAAGTCGCCTATGCGCTCCAGGAAGCCCTCAAAGAGATGGAAGAAATGGGGGGGATAACCGCTAGACATAATCATTACCAGCAGCGTGCTCTTAAGATTCTGCAAGCTTTGCAAAAACTGGGGATTCAACCACTCTTGGATGTCCAAGATTATAGCTGTGTTCTGACTTCTTTTAAATTGCCCCCAGGCTACAGCTATGACCAAATCCATGACACGCTGAAAGCATCCGGTTTTGTGATTTATGCGGGGCAGGGGGGATTCAAAAACCAGATTTTCCGGATAGCCAACATGGGTGATATCCAACCGAGTGATCTAGAGCGTTTACTGGCTTGTTGTCATGCTTTGTTTAAGCCAAGCAGGATAACATACCAGTAATTTTTTGGAAGTGCCAGAAGGTATTCACTGATTTTATAAGATGTATTTATGCAGGTTAAAAAGGAAGCTATTTTTTTAGATTTTGATGGGGTAATCGTAGATTCTCTTGAAGAATGGTATCACATTGGCGTACTTGCCTATCATGGTATCGACCAAGCTATTCCTGATAATCAACATAAAGAATTATATAAAGATAATTGCCATCTTCTTTATTCCTATGCAGATGAATATTGTTTGTTCAAAGCCTTAGAAAATCAAACCATAAAAGACTTTACAACAATTAGGCAAAACGCCAATCAAAAAGAAGTTGATACTTATAGTAAAGACTTCAAAAAAATTAGAAAGTTTTATCAAAACAATCATTTAGACTGGTGGTGTGAGTTACATGGTCTTACCGATTATGGAAAAAGACTGACAAATCCCCAAAACACCAAAGATTATTTTATTATAACTCGTAAGAATATGGATGATGTTTTAATCTTAAAAAAACATTTCAATATTAAAATCCCCGATATAAAAGTATTTGATTATAGTCATTCTGTCAAATATGGTGGGAAAGTAGATTTTATTGAAAGGTTTTTAGATAACCATCCAGACTATAATAAGGCGGTTCTAGTTGATGATAAAATAGAGAATTTGTGTGAATCTTCAAAAGTTACGTGTTATTTCGCCTCTTGGGGTTATGGTAAAGGAAATAATGAATTTGAAACATATCAGGGGAGTTAAACGCTAATAAAACTGATGAATTGTAGATTGCAAATATCAAGAAATCCAATGTATGAATGCATAAAGACAATCATAGAAAATGAAAAAATTGACGGGATTGTTATCGGATCAAATGTCTATTTAATGAACTACTTTTCTCCTATTTATAACCACGTCAGACAAAGCAAGCTTCCGGTTACTGTACCCAAATTCCCTTTAACGTATTCAAATATTGACAAATTTATGTTTCCTGCCAGCGGTCAACGCTTTTTAGTTTTTGGAGGGGGGAAGCTCATCGATTTTACAAAAATTTGTGCCCAACGAGATCAAGTTTCTTTAATCGTATTGTTATCTTCTATTTCAAATGATGGGTTTTCATCTAGTTTTAGTTCCTTAAAGCCAGATGAAAAGTCATATAATCAGAGTTATAAATCAAAACCACCTAAAGCTGTTTATGCTTGTTTGCCATTATTAAACAAGTACATGCCACATAGGTTTTGGGTTAGCGGCTTGGGTGAATTATTATCAAAATTGAATGTATGGGAAGACTTGAAAATTGACAAGAAAGTCAAGGAATTTGATCAAACACCTTTTTATAAAATTGAAGAGTTTATAAACAAATATACAAAACGCAATGAAAACTCATTAATTGAATTAATCAAACAGCTTTATTCATTTTCTTTATTAATGAAAAATGATAGTAGTTGGTGTAGCCGTTCTGAACACGAATTTGAGAAGTTATATGCAGATAGTCAAATGTCACACGGTCAATTAGTTTTAATGGGTGCTTTAGTTGCCATGAAAATAAGATGTATTTATAATTTTCCTGATTTATATGAGCGAATATTATATTATTGTCAAAAATTAGAAATAAACTTAGAATTGAAACAAGGATTTGATACTTTGATAATATCAAATACTTATAAAAGAATGAAAAAACTATCTTCAGTACGACCTGAAAGATTTGGTTTGTGGAATCTTGTCGATTCCACAACTGTTGACTGGAAAATGATTATCAAAGAAATCATAAAGGAGTTATAGATATCGTGATTAAACCGAATCACATTACATTATTTAGATTAAGCTTAATTTTTATAGCTTTTGTTTCATGGTATCTTGTTCCCCCTCAATACTATCTGTATATTGGTATTTTATTCTATATAGCATTCCTCTTGGATGCTGTTGATGGATGGTTAGCTAGAACAAAGGACTTAAAAACAGATTTCGGTAAGTATTTCGATCCGATTGTAGACTATATAGGTTTCCTCGCCTTGTATGTCATTAGCATTGAAATGGAAATTATCCCTCTATGGTTTGTCTTTCTAGCTCTCACAAGAGACTTTTTAGCAACATTTGCCAGACAGATATTAAATTTAAATAATATTGTGATTGAAGCCAATGTTATTGCTAAATTAAAAGCTGTATATATTGGTTATCCTTTGGTAGGACTTTATTGCTATAAAATTTATGGGCTTTCCAGTCAATGGTTGTTTATTCTTATTGGGTTACACATACTAATAGAAGGTCGAGTTTTTGGATATTCTGATCCTTTAGAAAATCGTTGGAATTCTATAATATTGTGTTTCGCGACTATTGTAGTAGTTACCTTGACTACATTAAGACCTGCCAGTGAGATTCTTTCTGATCTGACTGTGTTATTCATACTTATAACTCAATCATTGATCTGGGTTTCTGGTATTAAATATTTATGGGATGCCCGAGAGTATATAATGAAATCATTTGAGTCAAACTAATCACGATCAATAGTTGTGACATTCAATGCTATCTAAAAAAAGTTACGAATATGCTATAGTTTAAATTGAACTAAAATTAATTAGAGTTGGAAAACAAGAAAAATGCAAAATAATCAACAAGCCAAATTCTTGGCTAAGTGGTCAAAGGGAGGAAGCAGTGAGAGCAGCGAGGTTGAGAAGGAATATGATACGTTAGCTCCAGTCTATGAGGATAAAATATTGAATTGGCAGTATGCTTGTCATCAGGTTGCTGCTGAACGGATGGCAAAATTTGTTGCTACCGATGGCAAAATTTTGGATCTCGGATGTGGAACTGGACTGGCTGGACAAGCTCTTCGAGAACAAGGTTATCAAACCATAATTGGAGTGGACATTTCTGGTAAATCTTTAGACATCGCTAGGGATAAAGATATTTATACTGCTCTATATAAAGCTGATATACAGCAAGAATTGCCATTTCAAGATAATGAATTTGATGGCATCATTTGCACCGCTGTGCTTACTAATATGGAAACGTCAAATGTTTTGTATGAGTTTTGCCGAGTAGTAAAACCGGGAGGATATCTGGTGTTTACAAACCGAGAGGATATCCACTATCAAAAAAAATTCGACGTTACCTTGCAAAAGATGGAGTCAGAAGGCATTTTAAAACAAGCCTATCTTTCGCCACCACAACCCTATCTTCCCCATAATCATGATTATGCGGATAAGATCAAGGTTCTTTATTGTGTCTATAGCATTTCCAATCTGTAGGTGAAAATCTTACCCCTCCCAGGGGTGGGGTTCACAACTATTATGAAACGCTATATATTAATTTATAAACAGGAATGAAAGTAAGAACCGCCGTTATTCTTGCTGCTGGCATGGGTACTAGACTGAAGGAAATAGGGCAAGCAGCCCCTAAAGGATTCCTTCAGTTGGGAGATAGACCTATTATTGAAGAATCGATAGAGCGACTGACAGACTGTGGTATTCAGCAGATCATCATTGTAACTGGTCATTTATCGGAATTTTATCAGCGTTTGCAGCAACGTTACAATCATCAGATGCTCACAATCGTTCATAATCCATACTATGCTGACTCAGGCAGTATGTATTCCCTTTATTGTGCCCGTGAGTTGATTGAGGATGATTTTCTGCTGTTGGAATCAGATATAATTTACGAACGGCGTGCCTTATCGACAGTCTCCAATTTCCCTAAGGATAATGTCGTTTTACTATCTGGCACAACGAACGCTGGCGACGAAGTCTATGTCGGAACTTCAGGTGATACCATTGTCACAATGTCTAAAAGCAAGGCGGAAATTGGGCAAAGAATTGCTGGTGAATTGGTCGGTATTTCTAAAATATCTTATCCCTTGTTTGAAAGGATGTTAGGGTTAGCCAGCTTAAGATTTAAAGTGGACTTGATGATGGACTATGAAACTGATGCGCTGATAGCAGCAGCAAAGTCCTATCCAGTTTACTATACTGTCATTAGCGATCTACTTTGGGCAGAAATTGATGATCAAAGTCATCTTGTCAGAGCGAAAACTCAAATATATCCAGCAATTATTCAGAAAGATTTTCAGTAAGTTCAATCACACTTGTTACCCCATTTGGATAGTTGTTTTCAACTCACATCTTGCACGCTTTTCCCAGTTGTGTAGCCAATAAACGTCAACGGTTAACTCGTGGGCTTTGTTCCATTCTTTCAACTTGCGAAAATCCGTCACCCTTCCAATTCTCCTTTCGTAATCAATTGGTGAAATTGTTCATCATTCATAGCGAAAAAACCATGAACAATGAACAATCAACAATCAACCCCTTTACGGCACCTGTAACCCCACCAATTTATCCTCTGGAATATAACTATGGAACATCCCATTATCCGCAGAAACCATCACCAACTGTAGCAGATAATCCGGTTCCACCTGCAAATCTGCCCAGGGTACAGCCACTTCTAAACATTGCTTCAGCGCAACTTGGGCGCGACTGGTGCGGGGATGCCAGTGATAATAGTCTGCGGCTTCTTCTAACCAAGTCGAACCAGTTAACAAATTAATTCCTAAGTGATGGTGAAACAAATAGTTGACCGGCGCAGTATCAGGAACCTCAGCTAAAGGGGCTGGACTATTGTTAACCGTTCGATTCGGATAAAACCATAATAAATGCAATTCCGGAGGAATATCCTGACCAATTTTAATCCCGGCTTGAAAATCCAATCGCAGGTAAAAATTCAGGTGATCCAACCCATACCATAACCGTTGAATCGCACTACTCCGGTGCATCGTTCCCCGTGCGCCACCGACATCAATTCGACCCGCTTTATCCCAATCTTGCTCATCGCCCAAGCCATCAATCACCGGATGAATAAAACTCAGGGGTCGGTGATCACCTTTCGATTCGTAGGTGTCTAGGGGTTGGGTAAGACTAGCCGGAATTGGTTCATTTAATGCCTCATAAATCCCACTCAAATGTTCCCGGAATAACTGGTCAAAAATAGCATCTTGGTTGGATGAATGACCCTCACCAAACCACCAGAACCAATCTGATCCTTCCGCTGCATACAAGGCTTCCCAGACTTCCGGATTATTTTCCGGTGTGGCTTCGGGATGATTGGCTAAGGTTTGCCGCGCTTGGGTGAGTAAATCCCATGCCCGATTTTTAACGGGATCACCAATCCAAGTGGTAAAGCTACCATCCACCCATGATCCACTATGAAGTCGGTCTGCTGGAAGTGTGGCGGTAGGGGGAAACTGATCCAGAAATTCCGACACCGTGACCAATTTTATCTGAGGATGCGCCGAGAGTTTTTCATACAGTGAGGTGAGGAAAGGAATCCCGTCTTTTTGGTAAAATTCCCAGCAATTCTCTCCATCTAAGGCAATGGTTACTAGCCAGGGTTGATCTAATCCCGTCCCTCCCTCTGGCTGTCGGCGTTGGATGGAACGGGAAATCGCTTCTAAGTGACTGACAAAATCCGTTGACGCCTGCTTGGGTTCCATTGACCCGTAAGTAAAGCCAATTAAATCAGATAAGCGGTGATCGCGAAAGACAATGGCTAAATTTCCCTGGGGTGTCTCTAAGCGATAGGGGCGATACAGTAAGGTGGGTTCCATCAGGGTTCCAGTTTCATCCCGATGGAAAAAGTGCTGTACTGTCCACCCCAATACTGCTTCATCGGAACAAATCCACTTAAATCCCGCCTCAGCAATATAGGGTAAAATTTTCGGACTCACCGACTGTTCTGAGGGCCACAAGCCGCGTGGTGTCCGTCCAAATCGTTCTTCATACATCTGCCATGCTTTTTGCAGATGACGGGGAATATCTTCTTCCCACTGGAAACGCTGTTGCGGTAATGTCATATCCGGAATCGCCACCCGCCCGGAATCAGTATTTGCCAGTAAGGGTAAAATCGGGTGAGTATAGGGCGTTGTTGTCACTTCTAGCTGACCCGCCTCTTGCATATGGCGATGTTGAGGGATAATCCGCTTGAGGATATCTCGTTGTTTAGAATAAATGCGTTGGCGATCGCTTAATGTAAAGTTTCGTCCTTTTTCCAACCAAGCGGCAATTTCTGGGTCATCCCAGAATATTGGGTCAATCCACGCCAAGTTATGCCATGCCAGTAAATCGCTGAAATCCTGATGCGTCCAATGATCTGCACACCAAGTTTTCCCCTTTTCTTGCCGCATCTCGTATAACTCAGCATATCGAGGATGAGGGTCTATCAAGGTGCGGTGATTGGCATCAAAAAAATGCTCAACGATAAACTGTCGTTGATCCAGCTTAAGTTGATCGGTTGGCGTCAGGGTCAACTCCAGATAGGGGTCAAAGGCTGTCCCCGCCATGTAATCTTCCAACTGCAAAATCAGCGATGGCACCAAGTTGACCGTTTGGTGTAACTTAGGATAGCGCTCTAACAATAGCACTAAATCCAGATAATCTTTCGTCCCATGCAGCCGCGCCCACGGGAGGCGATACCGTCCATTTGAGCCGGACACGCTGTTGCGACTTTTATAGAGAGGTTGATGCTGATGCCAGATAAAGGCGACGTATAAGGGATGACTCATCGTTAACAGTTCAACGTTAAGGGGCTAGAGTTTAGGTGTGAACAGAGGATTTCTCTCACTTTATAGCTCTTAACCCCTAACGCCAAACTAAAAACGCAGAATAATTACAGGACTTGTTCAACTTCGACGATTTCCGGGATAAATTCCCGTAAGCGGCGCTCAATCCCCATTTTCAGGGTCATGGCAGAACTGGGACAAGACCCACAAGCACCTTGTAGCTTTAGTTTCACAATCGGACCATCGATTTCCTCTAAATCAACATTACCGCCATCCGCCATCAGGTAAGGACGCAATTCATCGAGAACGGCTTCGACGTTTTCCGAGGTTAATGCTAAGGGGGGAGATAGTGTTTGAGCCATAATTCACCGAGTTTGACAGCACAACTAAGTCAATCCTAGCGTTCTTTGAGCATTTTGAATGGTTGTCATCCTATAGCACAAGGCAGAAGGCAGAAGAGTCCTTACTGGTACCTTCTCGTTTCAGCCGTCAAGAAAGTTCTAACCCGCTATACCTTGGACTTGAATAAAATTTGGTGTATGAACCAATAATTTGTCGGACTTATCGGGATTGTCAGGATTATCGGGGTTGTAGGGGCGAGTCGCTGCATATCGTAGGTGGTATGAGAATTAATCTATCTCGACTCGCCCTTTTCTAACGGTACGCGGTGTCCGATAATTACTGATAAGCCGTCATGCATTTAAATTGGGTATTAGTAGCGAGCAAGATGCTTAGTAGTGAGCAAGATGCTTAGTAGCGAGCAAGATGCTTAGTAGCGAGCAAGATGCTCAGTAGCGAGCAAGATGCTTAGTAGCGAGCAAGATGCTTAGTAGCGAGCAAGATGCTTAGTAGCGAGCAAGATGCTTAGTAGCGAGCAAGATGCTTAGTAGTGAGCAAGATGCTTAGTAGCGAGCAAGATGCTTAGTAGCGAGCAAGATGCTTAGTAGCGAGCAAGATGCTTAGTAGCGAGCAAGATGCTTAGTAGCGAGCAAGATGCTTAGTAGTGAGCAAGATGCTTAGTAGTGAGCAAGATGCTTAGTAGCGAGCAAGATGCTTAGTAGCGAGCAAGATGCTTAGTAGCGAGCAAGATGCTCAGTAGCGAGCAAGATGCTCGCACTACGACAAGGATTTCGTCATTATTGACATTAAGGTTTAAATGCCGAACAGTTTACCTGATGCAGGGCGACCCGATAAAATTAAGGGTTGGGCGATATTAATTGTGTGCGGCGGGTCGCCCCTACAATCTATCCTGTAACTACCTCTGACACAAAAAACAGCAAAATCTAACACTTCCTGTCGGCGTTCCTTAGACAAGCGATATTCTAAGTAAGGCGAAAATTTATAAGTTCCGCTTAAACACTTATCATGAATGACCTGAATCTGAGACTGAGCTTGTTTTTCAAATTGTGAGCCATTTATTCGATCAATGCCTTTAGTTGTGTTATGTTTGAATTTTTCTTCATATATTTTATTCAATGAATCAATTTGGCACAATTGACACCAGGAATTTAATATTTGTTCTGGAGTCTGAGAAGTATTAGTCATGGAACAATAGGACTATATTTCATCTAAGTGACATCTGGTACTTTCGCTAACGCTTCCCGCACAACCTCAGAACCTGCACCCAAAATACAAGACTTTTCCGTTAAATGTCGCTTCCAAGCGCGACTCCCAGGTTGTCCGGAAAATAATTGCAGGATATGACGGGTTATTTTATTTAGCTTCAGTCCTTTTGCCACCCAATTATCAATATAATCTAACATCCCTTCCGCAACCTGATGGCGAGTAGGTGCTATACCTTCCTCCCCAAATATATGACAATCAGATTCAGCAAACAGATAGGGATTATCGTAAGCGGCGCGTCCAATCATGACCGCATCGACAAATTTTAATTGTTCCTCTACCTGTTCTAAACTGGTAAATCCGCCGTTAATCTCAATAAATAACTGGGGAAATTCTTGCTTGAGGCGATGCACATCACTATACCGTAAAGGGGGAACCGTGCGATTTTCCTTGGGACTTAATCCCTGTAACCACGCCTTCCGCGCATGGACACTAAAGTGTTGACATCCGGCTTCTGAGACAATACGGACAAAGTTTGCCATATCCTCATAGCGATCGCACTCATCTATCCCAATCCGATGCTTGACGGTAATCGGTATTGTAACCGCCTTTATCATCGCTTCCACTCCCCGCGCCACCCGTTCCGGTTGCGCCATCAGACAAGCACCGAAGTTCCCATTTTGCACGCGATCGCTCGGACATCCTACATTAAGATTAATCTGGTCATACCCCATCCCTTCAGCAATTCGGGCGCATTCGGCGAGTTCTAGGGGATTATCTCCCCCCACTTGCAGCACTAAGGGTTTCTCTTCGGCAGAAAAACCCAACAGGCGATCGCGATCGCCATGTATAATTGCTGCACTGGTCACCATCTCGGTATAGAGGAGAGTGCAGCGGCTAATCTGGCGCATAAAATACCGAAAATGACGATCAGTGCGATCCATCATCGGCGCAATACTTAAGGGATAAGTTCCCTGGATAGCGTGAGGTTGAGGTAGAACGACGGTATTGGAACTGACCATTGGATTGTAGAATTTGTCTGGATGCGATCGCGGTTTGTATCAGATCCAGACTAACAACTCAGAAACTTCCCAAACATCTAGCAGACAAGCCACTTGAGTGAATCCCAATCGTCAAATCTTTTAACGCTTATTCGACTTCACCCAATTACTTTTCCGTGGATGGATCAAGTTCCTCTGTCTGCTGAGTCAGTACCTGCTTCATAGCTTTCCAGTAGTTGAAATTGCCGCCGGATCAACCGCTGTATAGCAATAATCGCGGGATTGACTTCCACATAGCGACGCTGGGGATTTGCCAGATAGGTTTGCTGCTCACTTTCCATCATTTCAATATCTTGATTGAGAAATCGCATAAATACAAACCGTTCCAGTATGGTAGACAAGAGGGGGTCGAATAGCTGGCGGAACCATTGAGGTAGGGGAACCTTGAAAAAGAATAGGGCAAAGGAACGACTTTCCGTTAGTCCGATGGGAAGGCGCATCAGGTAGAGGTTGGAGACGCCTTCAAGGGAACTGTAATAATGGGGATAGCGATACTGTACCGATATCGTGCGCCGAGTCACTTGATCCGCGCGATCGCTTAATCCTAACCATTTCGCCATGCGCCCTTTATAAGAGACATCATACTCTGCACAGACTGTATTTTCAGTTTCCTGCAAACATTTGAGAACTGGATCAAACCATCCTTGCAGGTTTTGGTGCAAAAATCCATGAAAAACATCCATGGTATTTTCATTACAGATAGAAAAATGAGACTTCATCCTGGCACTCACGGGAACCATAAACCAGTCAGGATGGTCAAATTCTGGCATATCTGGCGGTTGGCTGGTTGTGGCTAGGGTAGGATCTCCAGGAAAGATCCAGATCAGCTTGTATTTTTCCTGAATCGGGTAAGTACGGATTTGAGCACAGGGTAGTTTCTGTTCCGGGGGAAAGTAGGGAATGCCTACACACTTTCCTGCACCATCAAACTGCCAGCCATGATAAGGACAGGCTAAATACTCATCTTGGACAATGCCTTTGTGCAGTTCTACCCCTTTGTGAGGACAAGCATTTTCTAACGCATGGAGTTGACCCGTGGGAGTCCGGTAAACAGCGATGGATTGTTGCCAAATCTTGACAGGCAAGATTTGACCGGGTTTGATTTGATTTGCCCAAGCCACTGAATACCAGTAGTTGGGGTTAATCCCTACTTCTCTAATCGCGTTTTGAACGTTTTGGCTAGTTAGCGTTGTTGCCAGTTCCATTCGGAGCCTCTGTTGTCGATTTATTTGACAATATGTAGCCTGGAATTTTTTATGCGTCAATTAGATCGTCTTATGTCATTTGTCATTCGTCCTTCGTCTACCCCTTGGCTCTCTGCTATAGTTGTCAAAATATTTAGGTATTTTAACTTATGTTACGTGATCCTCGGCTGTTAGTGCTGCTAGTCGCTGGCTCTCTCACCACCATGGCGGGGGGAGTGGTGGCGCCAATTTTGCCAGAGATGATCCAGCAACTTAACCTTGATCCGGCATTAGCAGGAAATTTGGTCAGCCTGCATTGTCTAACCATTGCCCTATTTAGTCCGCCATTAGGAATCGTGGCAGATCGGATTGGTCACTTGCGGGTGCTGATTCCGTCATTAATTCTCTACGCCTTATTTGGCACAGCCGGTGCCTTCATGCACTCACTGATGCCGTTGTTAGTCGTGCGGGGACTATTAGGTGCCGCCAGTGGCGGAATTGCGGCGGCGAGTTTGGGCATCTTGGGGAATATGTATCAAGGCGAAGCGCGATCGCAGGCGTTGGGATACGCAACCAGTACCCTAACTATTATGGGCATTGCTTTCCCCCTACTTGGGGGTTGGGTGGGTTCATTTCACTGGCAATGGGCATTTGGTCTGTATGGGATAGGACTACCTCTGGCAATCTTAGCCGCACGGTTCTTACCGGAAAAATCCTCCCCAAAAACCAAAGGAGAGGTTAAAGAGACTGGAAGTAAACTGCGTCATGTATTAGGACAATCCTACACCCTACGCCTCTTATGCACACTCAGTTTGGTATCCATTGCGATGTACGCAGTGGTTATTTATGCCCCACAATATCTCAAACAAACCATTGACGCCACAAGTGTGATTAATGGAATTGTTTTAGCATCACGGGCAATAGGCGCAGCTATTATATCAGCATTTGGCGCGAAAAGGCTTGCCCAGCGCTGGGGACGACCTACGACTGTTGCGATCGGGTTGGGTTTGATGGCGTTAACCTTAAGTACGATTCCCGTACTGCATCAACTCGGTTGGATTTTAGTTACGGCTGTCTTCTTTGGCGTAGGATTTGGTTTGGTACTCCCCACCCTTTACGGCACTCTGGCGAATCTAGCCCCCCCAGACCTGAAATCTAGTGTACTAGCCGCTGGGACAGGCGCGGGGTTTTTGGGACAGTTTATATCTCCGATCCTGTTAGGACCCGTGTTAGCGTTCTGCGGTTTAGCGTGGGTGTTCTATGCGGCGGCTATTGTGGCACTCTTGGCAGGAGTTTTACTATTTGCTCATCAGCAATAATTTATTGGTCATTAGTCATTAGTCATTACAGAATTCGGGAAAGGTCAAACTAACCATAAAAAGCCGAAACGCCCTATTTTTCCTTAAAACTCTTCCTTGTCTACTGGTCTACTTGTCCTCCAAGTCTAACCTGAACCCCCATCTTAAAAAACCTACCCTTGTGAGCACCGAGGCGGGAAGGGGGAAAAATCAAAGCCTCTCTCCTCGTAGGAGAGAGGTTTTCCACCTCCCGTGAAAAGTAAGGTCATTTGTAAGGGTTTGAGGTAAGTTTTACATAACTTAATATAGTTGAGTTTATTTCCACCAACCTACTTATCCTCCTACATTCAATCAAAGTAAGACATGTAGGCTTCCTTCTGATGTTATTAAACCCATTCCCACCCAAGTATCGCGTCCACTTTTTTTTTATGGCTTTACTCAAACTTTAAACTATCTGTAAATAATTAAAGATTTTGTGAAGTTGCAATCTGATGCCTATCTTATGTCTTGATGATTGGTTACTATGACAGAGGCATAAAAAATCTGAATATTTCCCGCACATAAAACCTAGTTCTTTAATTCCGCTAGAGTTAATGAACTATTCTTAACCAGGATTTACCCTTAAGGGTATATCGTGCATCAATCCCTAATTTATTTCCTCGGTAGCCTATTTTATTTCAACGGATTGAAAGATATACCCAAATGATGGCAATTGATGTAAATTCTAATCCTTTCAAAAACTTTAACCCATTTACACCCTCCATTCACAATACAACTAAAAATAATTATTTTAATGGGATTATTCCGAATTATTTTGTCAAGAAATCCAAGGATTTTAAGTTAATTGAAATTCAGTCTCAATATTGTCAGGATTCAATTTTCAATAATATTGATTTGAACGAGACTATACACTCACTCAAACAAAAAGGAATCTCCCGCAATCTTAACCTACCTGCACAAATTATCCAAGAAATTCGAGACTTAGCGCTGACAACGCCTTGCCATGAACCCAACAATACCCGATTCAGTTGTGATGTGTCGGAAAAAGAACAAGTCATGATGCAGAGGGAAAAACAATTGATTCGGGGAATTTACGACAATACTCTATTGTCATGTCCAACGATCAAGAAACTAGAAACTGATCCAACATTATTAGCAATTGCCGCCACATACCTCAACGCCGAACCGATTCACCACGACACTCAGCTATGGTGGAGTTTTGCTGTAGAATCAACTCTCTATGAGCGACGTCAAGAGGCTCAGAGGTTTTATCGAGCCACGAATAACCCGCGTAGCTTGACCTTTTACTTTTATTTAACGAATGTGGATTTGTGCAGTAATCCTCACGTTTGCGTGCTGGAGAGTCACCGGAAGAAAAAGCTTGGCTATCGATTTTTGAGTAAAGACTATTCACTCCAAGACATCAGTAAGTATTATGGCTATCACAATATAACCTCTATTTGCGGTAAAGCGGGTTTAGGATTTGTGGAAGATGCCCGTTGCTTTCGCAAAAAAAGCTCTCCCAGCAGTAACGATCGCTTAACCTTAGAACTCAAATTTGCCGCCAAGCCTCGTTCGATTTAAGTTTAGAGTTTTTCCGAAAGTCGGGGCGATTCCTGACTCAATTCGCCAGACATTAACTCTCGAAACTGATGCAAAACCCGATCCAAACCCACAGAACGTGAGGCTTTGAACAGTAAGCGATCGCCCGGTTGCACAAATTCAGTTAAATGCTGTACCAAGGCGTCATCCTGGGCAAAAGCTTTGCTGGGTAACGTTGAGATTCCCCTAGTAATGGCTTCGGCTTCTCTATCCTTAAGAGCAATCAATACGGCATCTAATTGAAGTTGCTGGGCTTTCTGTCCAACTTGCTGGTGAAGTTGTTCCGAATGGTCTCCTAATTCCTTCATTGATCCCAAAATAGCAATGTGTCGCTTACCCGGCGTCTGGGCGAGGAGATGTAACGCCGCGATCATGGCTTCAAATCCAGCATTATAGGTTTCATCGAGAATCACGATATTATTAGGCAACTCATAGCGTTGCGATCGCCCCCCAGACATCTGAACCGATAATCCTCTCCTCAAGGGTGTCCAATCAATCTGGAGATGTTTCGCCACGGCTAGGGCGGCTAAATAGTTGAGGGCATTATGTTCCCCCGGTAAAGGTAAGGGCAATGTGATATCATCTACCGCTAGCCTAAACAGGTCAATGAGTGTCCCCTGGATATCACCACCATTTAAGCCAAACGTCAACGTTTCCTCTTGCCAAACCGTAGCCGCCGTATCCATTAACCGTTGGTTATCATGATTGAGAATCGCCAAGCTTGTGTTCGGCATCTGCGCCAATAACTCACACTTTGCCTTTGCGATCGCATCCTCAGATCCTAACAATCCAATATGCGCCGTCCCCACATTCGTAATCACGCCAATCGTCGGACGGGCAATTTGGGTCAATAGGGCAATTTGCCCAGAACCCCGCATCGCCATTTCAATCACGGCATAATCATGATTGGAGTCTAATTCCAGCAATGTTTTTGGCACACCAATCTCATTATTGTAATTTGCCTGGGTTTTCAGGACATTGCCTTGAGTAGACAAAACCGCCGCGATTAATTCCTTCGTCGTCGTTTTTCCAGCAGAACCCGTAACCGCAATCACCGGAATATCAAACTGATCGCGCCACCATCGAGCAAGTTGCTGATATGCCTGTAGAGTATCATCGACTTGAAGCTGGGGTATATCCTGAAGATGGCGACCTTGGTCACGGTTAGTAATCACCGCGATCGCCCCTTTCTTAATCGCTACCTCAGCGTAGTCATGTCCATCAAAGGTTTCCCCCCGCAGTGCCAAAAAGATTTGACCCGGTTCCAGGTTACGGGTATCAGTGGTTATACCACAGACGCCGTTAACCGTCATCGGCGCTGACAGATTAACCGGAGTAGCCGCGAGGACTTCAACGAATTGGGTTAACGAAAGCTGACAAGGCATAATTCCAGGGTGGTGAATAGGTTATGGCTAGTTGTGGTGGTGGGAGTGGGCGAGCCACCTTTATCCCCTACCCGATTTCCGACTGTTTCAACAAGTCGGGGTCTAAATCGCGTTTTATTCTATATTCACCGAATCTTCACACTTTTGCGGCATTATTTTACAGTATGCTCCATACTTAGTTTAGTATGCTTGTATATAGAGATAATATAGTTTATTAGATTTAAGCAACTCTTGACCAAGCTCGTTTAGGCGGGGTAATTCATAAAATAGATCAGGGTTTTCGGTTGTTGAAATACAGGGCAAGTCAAATTTGAGCTTAGATCTGCCAAATTCCATTCAAATCAACCAGCCCACGACTTTTGCGCGTAGGGGGGTAAACTGAAGTGAATACTAGTACTTGGACAGACTCTGACATCAGACAAACTAGCTCACAAGAGCAGCAACTGTACGACCATATCCTGTATTGCGTACAGGTAGAATCTCCGACGCAGACGCTTGAACGCTTCAAACAGCTATTCATGGACGGCTCTCGATATCCAGAGCCGGAAATCTGGATGGTCTTGGAAAAGCTAGCAATGGATAAGCAGGCTGAGCAAGAGTTCAAGTTCATCCTGAATCGTTGCTGTCACATTCTGATTAACCGCTGGCAAATACAACCGCAACACCAAAGCGCCATCCCTGAATTGGTCGCATTACTGGATAATATTCCACCCGCAACCGGGGTTTACTCTCGCGGTTCTAGGCGTCTGCGACATCTGCTACAGCTTTTTAAAGAAACCGACCAATATCTTACCCTACATCGCTTATCTCAGGTGGTCGGTGAAACATCCAACAGTTCTCAAGAAGTCGGACCTCTAATTCAGCGATACCCTTATCTGTACGAACACTGTTTGCTGAGTGAAGATAGTAGTTACGAACATCGGCAAACCGTCCGGCAAATTCAATCCCGGCTCCAGCGGCGCTTTGAGGTAGATTTGTCACAGTACGTTACTTATCAGGTGCGATGCGCTCAAATGAAACGTCGGGACTCGAAAGAAGCCTCAACCAAAATTATCCAACCTGTCAAAAATCCCACCCTTTTAACGGATCATGAGTTGGGGACTGCCCTAAAACAGTTTGTTGGCAAAGTCCAAGGCTCTCATACGTGCCGGGATTTGGCTCAAAGTTTTCTAACTCATAGCAGCCAGACTCCTTGCTACAAAGACTTTAAGGACGATTTGTATGAGTATCTGACGGCTTCTATTGATTCAGCTTACGGAAAACGGCAGTTTAATAGTCGGTTGCATGAGCATCTGAAAAATACCTTACCTCAAAGTGATAATCAGAAACCCAGCGAATTTCTGATTTTGCGAACCTGTAGCCAATTATTAAATTTTCTGGTTGTTGAGAGTTCTGTTCGCCCTAAACATTTTGTTTTTGTCGATCTGATCACGAATTTAGGCGCAACGGTTACTACGGTGTTGCTACTCAAGATTGTATTGCTGTGTCGTAAAGTTAAGCCCTATTTGGAGAAGCGATTTTCCATTTTGTTTAATCATTACGAATCTTCAACTAGAGACGGTGTACCCTGGTTAATTAAGTCTCTGGAAAACTTAAATGTTGCGTTTAGTATTCATTTTGGTAGAGCTGACTTGTCCTGCCTGAATCAAATTATGTAATGAACAGGGAACAGGGAATAGGGAACAGGGAACAGAAGGTGAAGGATCAACACTCAACACTAAGTCCGGACGGGTTTTGTAGAAACGTTAACATCAGTAGCCAAGCCTAAAGTCCCTAAACCCGCCCCTACAAACCATGCCCTCGAAGGTCGGTCGTGAAGGGTCAACACTCAATTATCCGGCTATTGTAGAGGCTCATTGCCTTTTCGACGCCTTGCTTGAGGGAGAGTTCTATGGCGTCAACGGCGAGTGGAATGACTTCGGAGATGATCTTAGATTCTTCCGGAGAGAATTTGCCTAAAACGTGACCGACGGTGTTCTTGTCTGGCTCAGACTTGCCAATCCCAATGCGTAGGCGGGGGAAATTTTGTGTCCCCAGATGCGCGATCGCGGATTTCATGCCATTGTGTCCTCCCGCAGAACCCGACAGGCGTAGGCGTAGCCGCCCTACGGGTAAATCAAGTTCGTCATAGACGATCAAAACTGACTCTGGGGGCATTTTATACCAATCTATCGCGGCACGAATCGCTTGCCCAGAACGATTCATGTAGGTTAGGGGTTTGAGTAAACGTAGTTTGTCACCTGTTAAGCTACGTCCTTCCCCCAACAACGCTTGAAATCGACGATTTTCGCTCCAAGAAATTTGCACCCGACGGGCTAACTCATCGACGACTTCAAAACCAATGTTATGACGGGTTTTGTCATATTTGGGTTCGGGATTACCCAAACCTACAATTAGTTGAGGAATCACTAAACTGTCATTTGTCATTCGTCATTCGTCATTCGTCATTCGTCATTCGTCATTCGTCATTCGTCATTCGTTGATTGTTCATGGTTCATGGTTCATGGTTCATTGTTGATTGCAAATCTTCTCCCTCATCTTCAAGAGCTCCAAGAGCTTCAAGAGCTCTTGGAGCTCCCCCATCTCACTACTTCACTCAAGCCGGAGACTGAAATAGGGATTCTAGGTAGACACGAGCGCAAGCGCGATAGGTCTGGGATGCTTCATGGGTCTTACCACTTTCATTTTGGTTTTGGAGCAAAAACAGTGATAGCGCTGCGGCAAAAACCCGATCTTGATCCCAAGTGGGATGGGTTTCTAAGTAGCGCTTGAGGGACTCGTGTAGGTCTTCAGGGATTTCTGCCAAAATGCTTACGGTTGCGTTCATAGTTACCTCTGTATCAAATAGCGTGTTGGGACAAAAGCCACCTTGCTCGCTCTCTACATGTCTGTGGAAATCGGCTAATGTAGCTAAAACCTAGCGGCAAATAGACTTAGACACAGCACCCACTGCTCTTGTTGCTTTGAGATGTCTCAAGTTTTTTTATGGGTAGGTCGCACTATTCTCAACTGAGATGGGGTGGGGTTGTCAATGATACGAAATATTACAAGGTCACTCAAATCGGCAAAATGCTAACGATAGAATAAGCCTTTGAACTCGATTTTAGTTACATAAGTTTACACAAATTCAGTCTAGTATCGCCTCCATATCCTTGATGGGGAAAATCCCCAACATGAGGGGATAGGCTCGATCCCGCCGTTCATCCCTGTGGAAAACCTTATGTAATTTGTGGAAAACGTGGAAATTTTATGTGGAAACACTGGGGAATCTAGTGGGGAAAACTAGGTGAAAAGATAAGAATTGCAAATTGTTTGATCGGGGACGGATCAATACACGGATGAATACTACTCGGCTCAGCTTGAGGGCGTCGATCCAGTCCCCACAGTTGACACTCAAAAGAAGTAGAGACGTTGCATGCAACGTCTCTAGTTGCGGGTCTTGTTCCCCGTGCTTCCCCTGCTTCCCCGCACCTGTCTGGAATTGCCAGGGGTCAAGCCACAGAGTCAATGTTGAGGGAATGACCCAATACGCTAAAAACTTGGCGTTGCTCAAATAACTCCACTAAGTCGCCGTTAATTTTATTTTTGGTTGCTTCTTGGCGAAGGATTTTCAGTGCTGTTTCCAGGGGTAGCCGCCGCTTGTAGGGGCGATCGCTGGCGGTGAGGGCGTCATAGATATCGGCAACGGTGAGCATCTGGGTTTGGATGGGAATTTCATCTTGCTTTAAGCCTCTGGGGTAGCCACTGCCATCGAGTTTCTCGTGATGTCCATAGGCAATAATCGGAACGTCTTTGAGATGTTTTGTCCAGGGAATGCGTTGGAGAAAATGGTATGTGTGGGTAACATGAGACTCAATGCCCAGACGCTCTTCAGGGGTTAAATTTCCTTTTGGCACAAGCAATTGAACCATCTCTGCCTTGGAAATCAGGGGTTTGAGTTGACCATCTACATCTCGATAGGTGTATTGGGATAAAACAGTTAGTTGAGTTAATGTTTCCTCTGTAAATGCCTGAAAATCGCGAGTGAGCAGTACTTCTGGCTGATTAAGTTGTTGCACAAATTCCCGATAATGCTTGATTGTTTGAATGGCTTGAGCCAGTTGGGTATCAAGCTGTTCTAGTTTTTGGCAGTGAGGACAGCTCGAAGTTGAATTGTTATTGTCATGGCGATGGTCAGGATGTTCGAGTAAATACTTGAACTTGTTTTGAGCGCATTCCATTTCTAGAGTGCGCTGCGCTAGGGCAAAGCGATGGAGAATCACCTCTAGCTGTGAGGGATAGAGTTTCTTGCGCTTGCCCAAAATGGCTTCTGGGACTCCCACTTTGCCAAAGTCATGTAATAATGCCGCATAGCGAAGTTCTCGGATTTGGCGATCGTTCAAATACACGGAACTCAGAGAACCCTTGGTGATTGCCGACGTCTCTTCACAGAGTCGCACGGTGAGTTCTGCCACCCGTTCCGAGTGACCAGATGTTGTCGGGTCGCGTGTCTCAATAATTTGCACAGAGGCTCTGACAAAGCCCTCAAACAGATTTTCGATACTTTCTTGAAGATGATTGCGTTCAATGGAAATCGCCGCCTGAGACGCCAGCGATCGCACAATCCGCTCCTCCCATTCTGAATAGGGCTGGGTCACGTCCACAGCGTTTTGGGGTGTGAGCATGACATCAGGGCGGCGCTTGCGATTAATCAGTTGTAATACGCCAATAATTTCCCCGTCTGGTTTTTGCATCGGCAAAACTAATACCGAACAAGTCCGATAGGGCATATTCGTGTCAAAACTGCGTTCAAGGGCGTAAGGCACATTGGCGGGCAATTGATACGCATCTGCCAACTTTAAACTTTCACCCGTTAGCGCGACGTACCCCGCCAAACTTTTACGGTTGAGAGGCATTACGAACTCGTTGAATGGCTTGTTGGGTAGTGAGTCATTCTGTGCCACCTTAAATAACAATTTCGGCTCTGCCTGAGTGTGATCGATCAGATACAGACTACCTGCATCACTAAACGTAATTTCCCTGCTTTTGGATAAAATTAGTCTGAGTAATTCGTCCAAATCATTACTACTCGAAAGGGCTGTACCAATTGCCAGTAACTGCTCTATCAGTTCTACCCTCTCAGATGATTCTTGTAAAAATTCTTGATTCTCAAGGTTTGAGATCTGGATTGGCGCTACTTTCATAAGTTTTTCCACAGATATAAAGGATCACATCTTAAGGACTTGTCATGAGTTCAATTCTTTGACCAGCAAAGCATTGAAATACTCCTTTGATAGGGATAGATTCTTTTCTATTCAAATATTAAATTGAATGAAAGTATCAAAGATCTAGTATACCCACTAAATTTACCAAAGGAATCCGCCAAATATTGTATTTTTTCGATAAAGATGCGCTTCATTTTTCTCTGAATAAAGAAAATTTTACCTTGTTTTTGTATAGTGTCATTGGAGAATGGCATTGTTTTTTAGGCGTATTTTAAATTAATTGATAAAATTTTTTTCAAATTAAATTTGATTCTATTGTTTAAAGTGTTTAGGCAACGATTAAACCTCAATTAATTGACAAGACAATAAACATCATAGATCAATATTTTTATCCATTAAATGCTTATGTCGCTAACCTCCATAACTAGGCTATGGGCGGGGTCGTTGATGGCTCTGCATACTCAGTCATCGGCATCAATAAAATGCCGCTTAATACCCTTATTCAAGGGTTCTGGCAAAAACTCCGGACATTTAGGCGAAATTGTTAACCACCCTTGATATTAAGTCCGGTTGAATACTTACACTTTGGTGGAAACAAGGCAGAAGGGTTAAACCTGGCGTTTCGTCCGTTGACGGTGTGCCGCTTGGCGTAGTTTAAGGCGGTAAGGATCAGCATCTTTGCGCCAGATGACACGATGCCCTTGGAGTTGGGCGCAATGGTCGATTAGGCATTGTTGCCAGCCTTGGCGCGTACCGATAGTTTGGGTATTATCCAGCAGTCCCCAGTCTTCTTCCTGACGAGTGAGTTTGGCAAATTTTTCGTACAGGGGATAATCTGGAGTGACGAAGGTTTCTTTACGGTGTAAGATGGGGGGATTTTTGGAGGCATCGTAATGGCGATAGGTAACCTGTAAATCCTGCAAGTCAATGTTCATGCTTGTGTGTAGTTCTGGATGGGGTTCAGTGTCGAAATTGGGATAGAACAGGTAGGATATTTTGGGTTGATTAATATGAAACTTGACTAAGGTTGCCCCCTCTAGACGACCAACAGTACGGCTGGCGCACCCTTCGTAGAGTCGGAGTGGGGCTTCGAGGGCTTCGAGGGCACAAACGTGGACGTAGAGGGCGCTGGGGAGAAGTTTACCCACTGGAGAGCGCTTGCAGCAATTGGCAATTAAGCCGGGATTGCCCACACTCAAGAGGATTAAATCAGCCGCAGCACAGGCTTGTTGATAGTTACCAAAGAAGGCTCTAATATCATTTTGGACTAAGGGATGTAACTGACCGAACTTGGGACGACCATTGAATTTAGCTAGGGCGAGATAGACGAGGAAATCATGGCGACGTTTATCTGCGATCGCATCCCATTCATTTTGCTCAGTCACTTGTAAAATAACCTTAAAGGCACGGCGTAGGGTGCCGAATTCTTCCAGGATTTCTTCGGTATTGGCGAGTTCTAGGGGACTGGGAAGGCGTCCCCGTTCGGTGATAAATGCCATCAGAGGGGCAAGCATATCTTTATAGCTCTCGAACCGCTTCACGCTAACGCGGATTCTGGGGGTAATGGTACGAGAACGGAAGCGGGATGCCCGGAAGCTTTCGGCTTGAGTGGAATCTCGGAAGATAAAATAGATGCCTAAGTCAACGGGAATAGCATCAACCCCTAATACTTGGTCAATGTAGGCTTTGAGTTCTTCTTGTTCGTAGTATTTCTGAAACGTATTCCGGCGGGTGACAATACCATCACCATAAGCAATTTGCCCAGAACTACGGTCATCAATTAAAACTTGGGCAGAGACAATCAGCACCTTTTGGGTGAGTTCCCAGGCTTTTAGTAAGGCTTGGCGACGTTCTCCTGGCTTTTCAATCACGTTGATTACGTAGCCCAGGTTAACGATATCAGCGGGGACGAGGGAATTGCCGCCATGGTAGTAGGGGTCCCAACCTGCACAGGTATAACCTTGCTGACGCATACGGTTGATGTCACTACCACGACCACAGCCGTAGTCGAAAAAGGAAGTATCTTTAGTCAGAATGGCACTTTCTAGGGCTAGTCGCACTGGCTTAGACAAGTTAGTGCGGACTATTGCAGCCCTGTGACGCTCGATTTCAGTACCGTCTGGGATAGGAGCAACCATAGCTGAGTCAGCGAGCTTTTTGACTAATATACTAGGAAATTTAAGTGAGCGCTACTCTTGATGATCACAAAACAGAGATGCGATCGCGTTTCCTGGTTTTTCGGTAAACTCAAAGGTATTCCGCCCCTCATCATCACCCAGCTATGACCACAGTGACGATTGTTTGAGTTAGCGGACGTTTAAAATAAATGTGACGAATCAAACGTTAATGACAAATAACAAATGACAAATGACGAATGACAAATGACAAATGACGAATGACGAATGACGAATGACGAATGACAAATGACAAATGACAAATGACCAATGCCACGCATCTTTGACAACATAGAACAATCGCTGTTACCGACATTACGGGATACCCTGAGAATTTCCCAACGGGCTGATTTTTGTGTCGGCTATTTTAATCTGAGAGGATGGCGTAAAATTGATGATACGATTGAACAGTTTGGTGGTGGTGAAGGTGCTTGTTGCCGGCTGTTAGTTGGGATGCAGCGCTTACCGAAAGATGATGTGCATTCGGCGTTGGCGTTGGGGTATGAAGATAGAGGGATTGATAATAGCACGATTATTATTTACAAGAAACAAATTGCCCAAGACTTTTGTGAACAATTAACCTGGGGCGCACCCACGAATGAGGATGAAGCAGGTTTGCGCCGATTGAGTCAGCAACTTAAAACTCAGAAACTGAGTGTTAAATTATTTCTGAGATATCCGCTTCATGCCAAATTGTATCTGATTCATCGCCAGGATATCAATAATCCCACGATTGGCTTTTTGGGTAGCAGTAATCTGACATTATCGGGGCTACAATACCAGGGCGAGTTAAATGTTGATATTTTAGACCATGATGCTTGTCAGAAGCTACAACTCTGGTTCAATCAGCGCTGGAATGACCGCTGGTGTATTGATATTTCCCAGGATTTGGCGGAAATTATTGATCAGAGTTGGGCAAGGGATAAACTGATTCCGCCTTACTATATTTATTTGAAAATTGCCTATCATTTATCTCAGGAAGCCCGGGCGGGATTATCGGAATATCAGATTCCGCGTGAGTTTCGCCATCAGTTATTTTACTTTCAAAAAGCTGCTGTACAAATTGCTGCCCGTCATTTAAATCGTCGCGGTGGCGTATTGGTGGGAGATGTTGTCGGGTTGGGAAAAACGTTAATTGCTTCGGCGTTAGCGAAGATTTTGGAGGAGGATTTTTTCCTGGAAACTCTGATTATCTGTCCCAAAAACTTGGTGACAATGTGGCAGGACTATGTTCACCGCTACGGGTTACGGGCAAAGGTTTTGTCCTTAAGTCGGGTACAGATAGAGTTACCCAATGAACGCCGTTATCGGGTGGTATTAATTGATGAGAGTCATAATTTGCGAAATCGGGAGGGGAAACGTTATCGGGCAATTCAGGAGTATATGGCGCTGAATGAGAGTCGTTGTATTCTGTTGACGGCGACGCCTTATAATAAAACTTATTTGGATTTATCGAATCAACTGCGTTTATTTGTTCCTGATGATCAAGATTTAGGGATTCGTCCGGAAAAACTGTTGAGTGAGTTGGGCGGAGAAATCGAATTTAGCCGTAAACATCAAGCCCCCGTGCGTTCATTGGCGGCGTTTGAAAAGAGTGAGTATCCGGATGATTGGCGAGAATTGATGCGGCTGTATATGGTGCGTCGAACGCGCAGTTTTATTCAGGAAAATTATACGGAAGATGATGAACGAGGGCGCAAATATCTCAGGTTTCCGGATGGGAGACGGGCATATTTTCCCCTGCGCCAACCCCAGACGATTCGGTTTAGTTTGGGTGCGGGGAATGAGCCTTATGCGGCGCTTTATTCAGAGGAGATGGTTAATCTGTTGAATTCCTTAAATTTGCCTCGATATGGGTTGGGGAATTACGCGATATCAGAAAAGTCAGCCAAGGAGAAATCCTTAACCGCAGCGGAAGCGGTACAGCTTAAAGGGTTATCTCGCGCCGGGAAACGATTGATGGGATTTTGTCGGACTAACTTATTTAAGCGCTTAGAAAGTGGTGGGGTAGCCTTCCTGCAATCCATTGACCGCCATATCTTACGCAATTATATTTTCTTGCACGCGATCGCACAAGGCTTACCGTTACCCATTGGTTCCCAAGCGGCGGCGCTGCTGGATACTCGCACCAATGATGAGGATATGGATTCGGTGGCGGGAATGCTGTTAGATTCTGATGAGGAGGAAGAAGTCACCGGGGAAGAGTTATTATCTCAAACCGAGATAGACTATCGCCAACGGGCGGCGCTAATTTATCATGACTATGCGACTCGGTATCAGGGGCGGTTTAAGTGGTTGCGTTCTCAGTTATTTAAGGCGTCGCTGAAAAAAGATTTACTGGCTGATGCGAAAGCCTTAATCAGTCTGCTGAATCAATGTGGGGAATGGGATGCAAATCAAGATACTAAATTGGCGGCGTTAGTTCAGCTACTCACTCAGGTTCATCCCCAAGAAAAGGTATTGATTTTTAGTCAGTTTGCGGATACGGTACATTATCTGACTAACCAACTCCAGCAACGGGGAATTAATCAGGTTGCAGGCGTAACTGGGAATTCTATTAACCCGGCTGAAATCGCGTGGCGTTTTAGTCCTCTGAGTAACGATAAGTCTGTCTCCTCTGAAGAGGAATTACGGGTTTTAATTGCCACCGATGTCCTGAGTGAAGGGTTAAATTTACAAGACTGTGCCATTATTGTCAATTATGACTTACCTTGGGCAATTATTCGCCTGATTCAACGGGCGGGACGAGTAGACAGAATTGGTCAAAATGCGGCTAAGATTCTTTGCTATTCGTTTTTACCCGCAGCGGGAGTGGAACGGATTATTCGACTCCGAGAACGCTTGCGTCAACGATTGCAAGAAAATGCGGAAGTGGTGGGGACAGATGAGGCGTTTTTTGAAGAGGATGGCAATGAACAGACGCTATTAGATTTGTATCACGAAAAAGCGGGAATTCTGGATGGCGATGAAGATAACGAAGTAGATTTAACGTCGGAAGCCTATCAAATTTGGCAGAATGCGACTCAGAATAATCCCACGTTGAAAAAGCAGATTGAAACCTTGGCAAATGTGGTCTATTCCACCCGCAAGCATCTCCCCACGACTAGGCAACCGGAGGGGGTATTGCTGTATATGAAAACGGGGGAAGGTAATGATGCTTTAGCTTGGATAAATAAGCAGGGTAAAAGTGTTACCCAGTCTCAGTTTGAGATTCTGCGGATGGCGCGTTGCGAACCAGAAAATCAGGCAATTAACCGTCATCCTGACCATCATAATTTAGTGCAAAAGGGGGCGGAGTTAATTGCGGAGGAGGAGAAAAGTACGGGGGGTCAATTGGGTCGTCCTTCGGGGGCAAGATTTCGTACCTATACACGGCTGAAACGTTATGTGAAAGAGATGCCTTTGTTAGCCACGCCAGATTTACATAAAGCAATTGACCAAGTTTATCGTTATCCCTTGCGACAGTCAGCGATTGACCGCTTGAATCGGTCATTAAAAAGTGGGATGGATGACTCGGCATTTGCTGAGTTAGTCGTGGCGCTGTATTTAGATGACCGTTTGTGTTTTGTTCAGGAGGAAGGGAGAACTCAAGACCCGGAAATTATTTGTTCGTTAGGATTATTTCAAGGATAAAATAGGAAATCATGATGACATCACTCACTATTCCAGAAACCCAGTTAACCCTCGCCGAGTTTTTGGCACAACCGGAAACCAAGCCAGCCAGGGAATATGTCAACGGTCAAATTCACCAAAAGCCCATGCCTCAAGGAGAACATAGTGTTTTACAAGGTAGTTTAGTCACTGCCATTAATCAAGTAGCGATACCCGATAAGTTAGCCTATGCCTTTCCGGAATTACGCTGTACCTTCGGTGGACGTTCTATTGTTCCCGATGTATCCGTTTTTACCTGGGAGCGTATTCCACGTAAAGCCAATAACCGGATTGAGAATAAATTTAAAATTGCCCCAGATTGGACAATTGAAATTCTCTCTCCTGACCAATCCCCTAGTCGGGTGATTGATAATATCCTGTTCTGTTTAAATCATGGAACAAAGCTGGGGTGGTTTATTGAACCGGATGATGAATCGGTTATGGTATTTCAACCGAATCAGTTACCTGTTGTCAAGTATGAGGCAGATAGTTTACCCATTCTGGATAATTTAGGCGATTGGCAGCTTACGGTGGCAGATGTATTTAGTTGGTTGAATTTAGAGTAAAATTGCGTAGGGGCGCACCGACGTGCGCCCAGATAATAGGTAACTTTGAGTTGAATGGTACTGACGGAAGGCTGGTGGGCAGTGCCCACCCTACTACAGAAGCTATAGAAATGCGGTGATAATATGGTTCAAACAATTCAAGCTAGAGATGTCACGTTAGAACAATTAGAAACCCACTTCCAGCTTCAGCGAGTTGAGGATGAACAGTTCTTCCCAGAATGGCATGGTGATTTACCTGAACTTACCGACTGGCAAAACCAACTTTTAGAACAAGTTCGTTCGGGCTATTTCAATTTACTCAAACAACCCCCCCTACTGGAAAAACCTATCAACCTCGCCGTTGTCTCCCCGTTATTATTTATCGGACAATTTTATCTATCGCCTTGGAATTTAAGAGCCGAGAGCAGTGTCCAAATCTCAACTCAAGACGAAGAACGCGGAATTATGGTTAAAGGGAATCTTGACACCTTGGTTCTCAAGGACAGACTTTGGGTGATGGTGATTGAATCCAAGCAAGCTCATTTCTCTGTAGAAGCTGGATTAGCGCAAATTCTCGCCTATATGCTAGGAAACCCTAATTCAGCGCAACCGAGTTTCGGGATGATTACGACTGGGGGAAGTTTTCTTTTCCTGAAAGTTGTCAAAGATACTACCCCTCTGTATGCTATGTCTGATTTGTTTGGAATTGGCAATCGCCAAAATGGTTTGGGTGATGTCCTCAGAATCTTAAATAAACTGATTCATCTATCTATTTCTGCTAATTTGGAATAGATAGTGGTACATCATCCGTGTCAACTTAAGGTGAAACCAATACTGGCAATGGTTTAAGCTGTGTCTATCTACTCCTCGACATTTTTCCCCTCATCCCCTAACCCCTTCTCCCCAGAGAGGGAGAAGGGGAACTGCCCTCACCCCTCACCTGACAGGTGTAGGTTTTTTATTTTAGGGTGGGGACAAGACAAGGAGGGCAAGGAGGACAAGGAAAGAAAGAAGACAATGGGGTAAAACCGTACAGAATTAGGTTCGGTCAAGCTAACTATAAAAAGCCGAAACGCCCTATTTTTCGTTCTCAATCTTCCTTATCTACTGGTCTACTTGTCTTCCAAGTCTTACCTAAACCCCAATCTTAAAAAACCTCCCCTCTCCCCGGTGTGGGAGAGGGGCTGGGGGAGAGGGGTTAAGCTTAAGTTGACATCAACACCAATGACGGAGCGTGCGCCCCTACGAACCTGTATCCTGAATTTTAGGAGATACGACTTATGCCCCTCAATTTTAAGCGCACCCGCGATTTACTCTATGATTTCCAGTTTCATGAGTTGTTTATTGAAGAATTAGGCTGGTATCAACCCTCCACGAAGAAAGCGGTATCTTTGGAGATTGAGGAGAAAATCTATCAGTATCAACGAATTGCGGAAGCCTCTGGGGTGGTTGTGTTTGAAGTAACCGGAGACGATGGCAAAATTCCGGAAGCGAAACATCGGGTGGCGATTCATAAAGAACTGACAGAAAAAATTGCGGAAAATTTGTTGATTTTTGTGGATAAAGAGCGCAGTCGTAGTCTTTGGTATTGGGTGAAGCGGGAGGAGTCTAAGCGTTATGTGCGTGACCATTTATATGTGAAGGGTCAACCGGGGGATTTGTTTTTAAGTAAGTTGGGTGGGTTGGTGATTGATATTTCTCACCTGGAAGATGGTGAACCGTCGGTAATTGAAGTCGCTCAACGGTTACAAAGTGCTTTTGATATTGAGCGGGTGACGAAGAAGTTTTATCATGAGTTTCAGGAACAACATCAGGAGTTCCTTAGGTTTATCCAAGGGATTGATAGTGAAGCAGATTCTCGCTGGTATACGTCGGTTATTCTGAATCGCTTAATGTTTGTTTACTTCTTGCAGAAGAAAGGGTTTATTGATAATGAAGATGGCGATTATCTGCACCATAAGTTAGCGGAGAGTAAACAACGGGGAGAGAACCGCTTTTTTCGAGAGTTTCTCCAGGCGTTATTTTTTGAAGGCTTTGCTAAACCGGAATTTGAACGGGAACCAGAGGTGCAAGGGTTAATTGGGCGGGTAAACTATTTGAATGGGGGATTATTTCTTCAGCATCGGATTGAGCAAGAGTATCCGCATATTGATATCGCGGATGAGGCGTTTGAGCAGATTTTGGATTTGTTTTCTCGCTATTCCTGGAATCTGGATGATACGCCAGGGGGTAAGGATGATGAGATTAACCCAGATGTGTTGGGGTATATCTTTGAGAAGTATATTAACCAGAAGGCGTTTGGGGCGTATTATACCCGCCCGGAGATTACCGAGTATTTATGCGATCGCACGATTAATAAGCTTATTCTAGATCGGGTGAATGCGACTATTCTAGGGGATTCCTCCCCATCTGTCTCCAACCCAGGAGAAGGGTTTACGGATATCAACGAACTCCTGATTAAGCTTGACTCCCCGTTGTGCGATCGCTTAATCCAGGATATCCTTCCTAATCTATCACTCCTTGACCCGGCTTGCGGTTCTGGAGCCTTCCTTGTTGCGGCGATGAAGACGCTTATCTCAGTCTACACGGCGGTTATCGGCACAATCAAGTTAAAAGGCGATCGGCGCCTTAAAGCGTGGTTAAATAAGATTGAGGCAAATCATCCCTCATTATCTTATTTTGTCAAAAAGCGGATTATTACCGATAACCTCTATGGCGTAGACATCATGGAGGAGGCGACAGAAATTGCTAAATTACGGTTATTTTTGGCGCTGGTTTCTTCCGCCCAGGAGGTTGAGGAGTTAGAACCCTTACCGAATATTGATTTTAACATCATGGTGGGGAATTCGTTAATCGGCTTGATTCGGGTGGATGAGGAAGGATTTGATACCGTTGGCGACTCCAAATATAAACAGGGTAATTTACTACAATCTCTAGCCGCCAGTAGTTATCGGCAGATTTTGGACGAAAAGAACCAAAATATAGATTTATACAAAAAACACGCTTTTCAGTCAGAGGATATTGAAGGAACCTCTCAGGATTATCGATTACAAGCGCTGCGGAATGAGATTGAGAAGCTAAACCGTGATTCGTACACGAAGTTAAATCAGTTATTGCTGGATGAGTTTAGTACGAAGTTGGGGATTAAGTATGAACAGGCGCAGTTGAAAGGGAAAGCTAAGAAGCGGGTATTGACGATTGAGGATATTAAAGCACTGAAGCCGTTTCACTGGGGCTATCACTTTGACCAGATTATTGAAGAGAGAGGCGGATTTGATGCGATTATCACTAATCCACCGTGGGAAGTATTTAAACCAAATGCCAGAGAGTTTTTTGTTCAACATAATGAACTGGTCAAAAAGAGCAAAATGGATATTAAGCAATTCGAGAAGGCTAAGAGTAAACTCCTGGAAAATCCTGAAATTGCCGCAGCTTGGTTAGACTATCAGAGTCAGTTTCCTTATGTCAGTGCCTACTATCGCTCATCCGAACAGTATAAAAATCAGATTTCTATTGTAAATGGCAGAAAATCTGGGACTGATATTAATCTCTATAAGCTTTTTCTAGAACAGTGCTTTAATTTGCTACATTCTGGAGGATGTTGTGGTATTATTTTGCCAACAGGAATTTATACAGACCTCGGCGCAAAGCAACTGAGGGAAATGCTGTTCACCCAGTCTGAATTAGGCGCTTTATTTGGATTATCCAATGAAAGATTTGTGTTTGAAGGTGTAGACCACCGATTCAAGTTTTGTCTACTTGATTTTGAAAAAGGCAGTAAGACTGATTCATTTGGTGCAGCTTTCCGGATTAATCCACGAGAGGCGATTAAACCTGAAAAATTAAATATTTTCCTAAATGATAAGGATGAACATATTAAAATTTCAGTCTCACTAATCCGCCAATTATCCCCTGATTCTCTGTCGGTGATGGAGTTTAAGAATGATACCGATATTCGTATTGCCCAAAAGATGAGTAAGTTTCCCTTACTGGGAGAAAAAATTCCAGGGAAGTGGAATCTGAAATTAACTCGTGAGTTTGATATGACGAATGATAGTCATTTATTCAATCCGCAACCAGCAGCAGGGAGATTACCGCTCTATGAAGGAAAAATGATTCATCAATTTACCCACCAATATGCTGAACCGAGATATTGGATAGATGAAGAGGAAGCTAGGGTGAAACTCTTAGGACGTGGGAAAGAAGAAAAAGAACAAAATTTAGATTATCAAAATTACCGTCTAGGATTTAGAACAATAGGCAGAGCCAGTGATATCAGAACACTGATAGTTAGTCTAATACATCAGAACGCCTTTTGTGGAAATTCTATCTTAGTGTCGTCAACTAAAGATTCAGAATTGGATAAATTATCCAATTCTGAACTGCTGGCGGCTTTAACCATCTTCAATTCTTTTGCACTTGACTTTTACATTCGTCAGATGGTTTCAGCAAATATCAATATGTTCTATATCTACCAACTCCCCATCCCCCGCCTCACAGAAGGAGAACCCTACTTCAACGAAATTGTCGAACACGCCGCCAAACTCATCTGCACCACTCCAGAATTCGATGATTTAGCCCAAGAAGTCGGACTCGGTTCCCATAAAAACGGCGTCACCGACGAAACCGAACGCGCCAAACTTCGCGCTGAACTTGATGGCATGATTGCCCACCTCTATAACTTAACCGAAGCCGAATTTAAACACATTCTCAGCACTTTTCCCATCGTTCCCGAAGAAACCAAACAAGCCGCCCTAGACGCCTATAAAGCCTTCACCCCCCTAACCAGTGACGCAGAAATTATTGACCTCATCAACCAAGGCGAAAGCACCGAATTAGAATTCAAATCATCCTCCCGTTGGGATATGCGGGAAAATAATAAAAATAAGGCGATGGAACAGGTTATCCTCAAAACCGTTGCCGCTTTCTTAAACACCCATCACGGTGGAACATTATTAATCGGCGTCAACGATGAAGGTAAAGTGATTGGCTTAAACCACGACTACCAAACCTTACAAAAGAAAAACCGCGACGGCTATGAACTCTTTTTAACCAACGACTTGCTGCTAAAAGAACTCGGTAAAGACATCGCCCCCTACATTCATATCACTTTCCACGAAATCGAGGGTAAAGACGTTTGTCGGATTAGCCTTGACCCCTCCCCGCGTCCCGTCTATGTTAAACTCAAAGACGCTAAAAGCGGTCAAACCAAAGAATGTCTATTTATCCGCACGGGCAATTTAACTAGCCAACTCGATACGCCTAGTGAGATTCTCAATTATTGCCAAAATCGCTGGAATTCTAGCAGTAGACACATCGATTAGGACAAACGAACAGTTGTTCCAGACGCGCCATGGCGCGTCTCTACATAATGATGTGTCTCTACATAATGATGTGTCCTAACCGCTATGGCGGTTGCTATACATGGAAAAGGGCGCAAGCCTTGCGCCCCTACAATACAATATGATCTCTATTTTCCAAACAACGAACAGTCACCGCCTTGTCTCAAATCCGCTCAACCCTTCCGGTTCTTCATACTCCACCGCCACATCTTTCACCACAGCAGCAGAAGGACCCTTATGACACCAATTAATCATTTCCTCAACTCCTGATTTATTTCCTTCAAATACCGCTTCTACTCGACCATCTGGCATATTTCGCACCCAACCAGTTACACCCCATCGATGGGCTTCACTGACGGTTGAAAAACGATAGCCAACGCCTTGAACTTGTCCAGAAATGAAAGCGTGGGCACGGATTTGTTGCTGTGATTGATTCGGCATTTTATTTTAACTTCGGTTGAATACTTACAGAAAAACAAGGCATAAGGTAAGCTATTCGGCATTTAAACCTTAACGTCAATAATGGCAAAATCCTTGTATGTAGTGCGAGCATCTTGCTCGCTACTAATACCAAGTGAGCTAGGGCGGGTTTTGTTGTTCAGTTATTTCACCAATAGCTGACTGTAGTTCCTAAACCCGCCCCTACAATTGTGACTAAACCCGCTCCTACAATTTACCTATTATTTATAAATTTAACATTTATCCTTTGCTTTTGTTCAGCTTTGTTGTAATTCTTCCTGAAGAATTCGCTGATATATTCCTGGCAAGTATCGAGTCATCGAATTCGTTTCAATACCATAACCCAGACTTGTCCAAGTTCCCGACAATCGTCGCAATACTTGATCCACTTTACCTTGGCGCAATTGTTGGGAAATATCCATTCCCCACGCTTGATTATCACTCAACCAAGCATAAACGACTGCATCCTGATATTGTGGCTCAAAGCTATAGTTATTCCACCACAATAATTGCCAAGGCTGAGGATGATAGCGTTTAGCTTTGTCATACCAAGTCGTGTTAATAAATTGATATCGTCCGGCGGCGGTGGTACAATTACCAACATTGGGACCTGCGACAATCGGCACACAGCGGTTAGGATGATCACTCAAATCCCAAACATGCTCTCCTCCATACAATACCGAATAAGGTTGAGACACATTTGCCTCACTTGCGGAAATTGTTCGCATCAGCGCCCGAATATAAGGATCACCGCCTCGCATGACTAACGGTTGAGTCCCCTTTTCACCTCTGGGATTATTAAAACTCCATTCCCCTCGTTGATATCCTTCACGCAGTTCGAGGAATAGAATCATTAAAATAAGGATATTAATCCACTGAATTAGACGTTTCATAACCCATGGCTATAAAATTCGATCCCATAGACTGTAGAGACGCGCCATGGCGCGTCTCTACAGTTAGATTAGACAACATTAGCGAATAGTTCTTGCCAACTGCGATCGCTCGCTTCTTTTTGGGCAATCACTTCTACAATCTTATTACGCGCCTCGTCCTGAAATAGCGCCTCGACGCAAACCTGTGCCACTTTCGTGCGGGGAATACTCCCATCAAACAGTGTATCTGCTGATGACATTACCACAGAATCAGGCGTATCTTCGTTTTTCAGCCCCCCAGGTCGGACAATGGTATAGGTTAAGCCACTTTTCTGGAGGTACTCCTCAGCCTGCTTTTTCCAAACCAAAATTAACCAAAACAGATTCAAGGGATGGAGTAGTTGAGAGACGCAAAGTGAGGAAACCATGACAAAATGCTCAACGCCCTTAGCTTTGGCAATATCGATCAGGTTCTTTGTCCCCTCATAATCCACTTGGTAGGGTTCTAGGGGATTGAAGCTGGGTGTAGCACCTGTGGCACAAAAAACTACCGTGCTATCTCCCACAGCAGCGCTGAGACTCTCAGGCTTCAATACATCCCCAACGACTAACTCGGCTTCAGGGGGCAAAATTTCCTGCCCTTTCTCCAAGTTACGCACCAAAGCGCGGACGGGGATATTGCGTTTGACCAGTTCATTGACGATTCGGCGTCCTGTTTGACCTGTCGCTCCGGCGACCAATGCTTTCATCTAGAAATTTCCTTCAACAGTGAGAGTTGACGGCAAGATACACAAGTTATGCTGTAAAGAGCCAGTATTTTTTGATTCGATTCCTTAACATTCTCTTTTCAATTCTATAAATTATCAATGAAGTTTTACCAGATGTGCAGATTTATACCGTAAATTCGTGAAGATGAAAGAGAGAATGAACAATCGCCAGTGGGCATCCTAGCAATAGGCACCAACCCTAACTGACACCGTGGAGCAATTATGCAGTCCCAATTCCTTAACCAGCAACCCATCACAATCGAGCCAGTGCATCTAGATACCCAATCGACTTTTACCGAGCCTGAGAGGGACGAGTCCCAATCATGCCAATTAGCACCTGAGTTGACTCAGTTTTACGGTCACTTCCAAAATGGTGTAGAGATGTATGCCGAACCGGAACGAGTAACGGCTCATCTGGATACTCACCAAGAGTGGTTTTGTGACTGCGCCCAGCCGATGAAGGCTGAACCGATTGGAGCCAATGGTTATGCTTTAACGATTGGGCGTTTTGGGTCATTCGGCTATGAAGTTGAGCCAAAAATCGGGCTAGAACTACTCCCGCGCCAGGATGGGATCTATAAGATTCAGACGATCCCCGTCCCCGGTTACAATCCTCCTGGCTATGAGGTTGACTTTCAGGCAACTCAAGGGTTTGTGCCGATTCCAACTCACGAGTATTTTTCTGAGCAACAGCTTGAGGGACTAGACCTTCCTCCCACGATTACCCTTATCCAGTGGGAGCTTGATTTAAGCGTTGGTGTACGGTTTCCTAAGTTTATCCAGAAGTTACCCCAGTCTTTGATTCAGACTACAGGCGATCGCCTGTTGCGGCAAATCGTCCGCCAAGTGTCTCGCCGCTTGAGTCACAAGGTACAGCAAGACTTTCACAATCGGATGAATATTGCGATCCCAAAAAAATTAAAGCGACGCTGATGTGATTTGTCATTTGTCATTTGTCATTTGTCATTTGTCATTTGTCATTTGTCATTTGTCATTTGTCATTTGTCATTTGTCATTTGTCATTTGTCATTTGTCATTTGTCATTTGTCATTTGTCATTTGTCATTTGTCATTTGTCATTCG
>NZ_JAVKBY010000080.1:0-11882 GCF_040222985.1 Coleofasciculus sp. F4-SAH-05 | reverse complement strand
GCGTTTTATAGTGGGGAATACGCAAGAGCCCACTTCTTGCTTATCGCCAGAGAAACTGTAGTTATGGAATTTAGTTTTTGCTGTCAATTTACCAGCTTTTACAGCTTTGTCAATGAAATACAAAAACAATTTACCCTTAATATTAGCTTACAACAAGCAAGTTGTAAGCTAATAAACTGGCTATTCATCCCACGCTCAATCGAAGATTAGAGCGTGGGATGAATCGCCGGATAAGCTAAAATTGAAACCAGCAGCGCTAACGGACAGGTGGCGAAACTTCTAACCCCGCGCGATCGCGTCCCCCAATTTCTGGGGCTACCATGGATACCATGGGCGGATTCCCTTCCGCTAACGTCGGTACCGAACCGCGCAACCGGGCGGTTAACTGTTGCGTTGTCGAGTCATACATCTGCGTGACTAGCTTGGGATACAAGCCAATACCAATAATCGGCACCAGCAAACAAGCAATAATAAACACCTCACGGGGTTCCGCATCTTGCAAAACCTCATGTTCCACCAGTTCCTTATTCTCAGAACCGTAGAAGATTTCCCGCAGATTGGACAGCAGATAAATCGGTGTCAGAATCACCCCAACGGCAGCTAAAAAGACCACAATCACCTTAAACGTGGAATTATAAGCATCCGACGTGGCAAATCCGACAAACACCATTAACTCTGCCACAAACCCACTCATCCCCGGTAACGCCAGAGACGCCATGGAACAAGTCGTCCACATGGCAAAAATCTTCCGCATCTTTTGACCGACACCCCCCATTTCATCCAACATCAGGGTATGGGTGCGGTCATAAGTTGCCCCAACTAAGAAGAACAGACTCGCCCCAATTAAGCCGTGGGACACCATTTGCAACACCGCCCCACTCAACCCCAAGTCGGTAAATGAGCCAATCCCAATTAAAACAAAGCCCATGTGGGAAATCGAGGAATAGGCAATCTTGCGCTTGAGGTTGCGTTGGGCAAAAGAGGTTAATGCCGCATACACGATATTCACCACCCCTAAAATCACCAACACTGGGGCAAAATAGGCATGGGCATCGGGTAACATCCCGGCATTCATCCGAATCAGGGCATATCCACCCATCTTCAACAGAATCCCCGCCAGCAACATGTGAACGGGTGCGGTGGCTTCGCCGTGGGCATCCGGTAACCAAGTATGCAAGGGGAAAATCGGTAACTTCACCCCGTAGGAAATCAGAAACGCCGCATAGAGCAACAATTCTAGATTAATCGCATAATCCTTCAAGGCGAGCGATCGCATATCAAAGGTGACAGTATCCCCATAGAATGCCATCGCCAAGGCTGCAATCAAAATAAACAGCGAACCCCCTGCCGTATACAGAATAAACTTCGTCGCCGCATACAGGCGCTTTTTGCCACCCCAAATCGATAGCAGCAAATATACCGGAATTAACTCCAGTTCCCACGCCAGGAAAAACAACAGCATATCCTGAACTGCAAACACGGCAATTTGACCGCCGTACATTGCCAGCATCAGGAAGTAAAACAGCTTCGGCTTCAGGGTGACGGGCCAAGCCGCCAGGATAGCTAATGTGGTCATAAACCCCGTCAGCAGTACCAACGGCATGGATAAGCCATCCACCCCCACCGACCAATTCAAGTCCAGCGTGGGTATCCAAGCATATTTTTCCACCAATTGCAAGCCCGGATTGTCAAAGTCATAGTTGATGACAAAGGCACAAACGATCAACGTAAAATCAATTAGCCCAACAATCAGGGCATACCAGCGTTCCCAGACGCCATTCTTGTCGGGCAATAAAGGAATGCCCAGAGAAGCGACGATGGGAAACAGAATAATTACGGTTAACCAAGGAAAATCAGTCATTAGTCATTAGTCATTGGTCATTGGTCATTGGTCATTGGTTATTCGTCATTAGTCATTAGTCATTCGTTATCAAGTGAACTAACTCTGAACGAATGACAACAGAGACACAATTTGCCACAGGATAGAACAAAGGACAAATGACAAATGACAAATGACACATTATCAAGACAACCCAGAAACAATCACAAAACCGAGAACTGCCCCAAAAACAATCAGCGCATAGAATTGGGCGCGACCGTTTTCGAGATATTTCAGTCCTTCACCACTGATCAGGGCAACTAAACCGGTTAAATTAACCGCACCATCCACCACACGGTAGTCTACTTCCATCACTTGGCGGGCGAGGCGACGACTTCCCTGGACGAACAGTCGATTATAGATATCATCGAAATACCACTTGTTGAGGGAAAAATTGTAAAGCGATGTAAAGTTTTTCGCGATCGCACCCGGGTCAATTTGACCCATCCGGTACATCAGGGATGCCACGGTAATGCCAATTAAGGCAATCCCCACCGAGGAACCCGCCATCACCAGAAACTCACTCCAGTTAAACGCCGCTTCATGACTCACCACTTCCGCCACGGTTTCGCCGGGGGCGTGGATAAATTCCTCAAAGTAGTTATTAAAGGGCATCCCTACCAAACCAACTAGAGTGGAGGGAACAGCAAGTAACAGTAAAGGTAAGGTCATGGTTAACGGAGATTCATGGGGAGACTCACTATGCCCATGATCATGATCCTCAGCCTCTAATTCCCGTCTATCCATGGCACCAGGTCCAAACGCGGGTAAGGGTTCAGCCACAGCCCCTTTAATTTGTTCCTTAATGCTGGTGATATTGCCTCGGAAATCGCCCTCAAAGGTCATGAAATACATCCGGAACATATAAAAGGCAGTCAGTCCAGCCGTTAGCCAACCGACAACCCACAGTCCTGGAGACGCAGTAAAGGCATTACCTAAGATTTCATCTTTTGACCAGAATCCAGCAAAGGGAGGAATCCCACAAATTGCCAGAGTTCCAATTAAAAAGCAGAGCGAGGTAATTGGCATATACTTCCGCAATCCCCCCATCAGCCGCATATCCTGGGCTAAATCCGGATCATGACCCACCACGGCTTCCATGCCATGAATCACGGAACCGGAACAGAGGAAGAGCATGGCTTTAAAATAAGCGTGGGTCATTAGGTGGAATAGTCCGGCACTGTATGCGCCAATTCCCATTGCCATAACCATATAGCCCAACTGGGAGATGGTGGAATAGGCAAGACCCTTTTTGATGTCATTTTGGGTCAAAGCGATGGTTGCCCCTAAAAAGGCGGTAAATCCTCCCGTCCAGGCAATCACCGTCATCGCCACGGGAATATTTTCAAACACCGGGTACATCCGGGCAATCAGAAATACCCCAGCCGCCACCATTGTCGCGGCGTGAATCAGTGCAGAAATTGGGGTCGGACCTTCCATCGCGTCAGGAAGCCAAACGTGCAAGGGAAATTGAGCAGATTTGGCAACGGGTCCTAAAAAGACTAATACAGCTAACAGGGCGGCGAGTCCGCTGCTAATATAACCGGATTCGACAAAAGCCTCTAGGTGGGCACCGATGACATCAAACTCAAAGCTACCGGTTGCCCAGTACAGCCCTAAGATGCCTAAGAGTAGACCAAAGTCCCCCACGCGGTTCACCACAAAGGCTTTTTGACAAGCATCGGCGGCGGCTTTGCGATCGTACCAGAATCCGATGAGTAGGTACGAACACATGCCCACCAGTTCCCAGAAAATATAAACCTGTATCAGGTTGGGACTAATCACCAGACCCAACATTGAGGAACTAAACAGGCTCAAATAGGCATAGAAGCGCACATACCCGGAGTCGTGTGCCATGTAGCCGTCGGTATACACCATGACCAGAAAGGCGACGGTCGTAACGACGACAAGCATCAACGCCGTCAGGTTATCGATGGTATACCCCATCATCAGGTGAAAATTCCCCGCTGCCGCCCATTCCAGGGTACGGGTAAACGGTTCATGTCCGTGAAATTGACTCCAGAATATGGCAAATGACAGCACCATCGCCGCCCCCAGCAGGGATACGACGAACACGGAGGATAACTTCCGTAACTGATTCGTGGTTTTGTTGAATGAGATAAGCCCTAAGCCGACTAGCATTGCCCCTGCCAAGGGCAAGACCGGGATCAACCAGGCATATTGATAAAGCGGTTCCATGGAAGACAGCTTACTTTAGATTTCTTTACTATTTTGACAAACTGTAAACAAGTGTGACATTTGATATCCTACCCGACTTCCTGACTTAGCGGGAGATGAGGGAGCTGGGGAAGCCGGGGTAGCTGGGGTAGCTGGGGGAGATGAAGAGGATAAATTAAATGTTTGCCCAGTTTGTTTGGAGATACATATCATAAGTGGAGTGAAGTTGTACCATACCTATTCAACAAGAAAGTTGACTCGGTGTGAGCCAACCTCCAGCAAGAATGTTTATGTATAGGACTATCGGAACTAGCTTCTGCAATGGAGCAAAGCGCTTCTTCCTCCAGATGCTCCTCTGGTATGGAATAGGACCCCTGTTTCATAGTAAGATCGCTCGATGAAAGAAGCGCTACTCATGCATGCAAGGCTGAGGAGTGTCAATGTCTAAGCTTTCTGCCCTCCTGCCTCCTGCCTTCTTGGACTAGGCGACTGATTGAGTTGCACTCTCTAAGGCGGTATGAGTTAAACCTTGCCCAATAGATGCTGAAAACTGTGATTGATTGTTCCCGATCAGATTTTGAATCGCCAAGCGCAAGTCATCTCGTCCTTGAAAGCCTTCTAATCGCTCCACTAACTGACCGTTTTCAAATAAGAGCAAGGTGGGTAAAGATTTGAGTTGATAGGTACTGGCAAGCCTGAGACTATTATCTGCATTCACCCGCACTACTTCAATCCGATCGCTCCATTCCTGCTGTACGTCCTCCAACATTGGCTGAATTAGGCGACACAGCCCACACCAAGGTGCCCAAAAATCAACCAGAACCATCTTGGAGTTTTCTAAAACGTATTGCTTAAACGTCTGCTCGTTCACCGACAACACCATTATCCCTCGAATTCTATTGGATTTTTACTCGCTTCCTTGGGATCATGCTACATCGAATTGGGATTATTTGAACAATAAATCCACTAATCTTACCAATTTATTTGGGCAGTTGCTCGCATGAGTATAGGATGCGCCCACCACAACAAGCCGACAAAGCCGATTACGCCTAGATAGGCGGGACGGATAAATTCATCCCATTTCAGGGTTTGGCGTCCCTGAATCACGGCAAGGAAGGGAAAAACAGAGGTACGCTCTTTGACAGACTCAAAGGCTTCACCATAGCGCTTGGAGAGCCGTTGATCCCCATGCCAAACGCCAAAACAATGGTGCAAAATTAATCCTACCGAGGTGAGTAGGGTGAAGCTGGTGCCAATCCAGAGGGTGTGAGCAATACACCAAATCACCTGTCCCACCATTTGCGGATGTCGGGTAATGCGAATGATGCCGGTTTCGTAGAGGTGAACTTGGGGTTTCTGGATAGCGGCGATTTCTAACAGGTTGAATGTGGCGGGGTAGAGAAACAAAAAAGAAACCCCTGAAAGCCACCAGACGAGGGACTTGATCACCGGAATTCCCTGCACCCGCCACAATTGAATCCCATCATAGCGGTGGTTGAAAAAGTAAATAATTAATACAACGGCAAGAGATAGGCTAACCAGAGCAAATAAAATTCGATAGAACCTCGCGCCAATCCGTTGTTCAGCCCAAGGTCGCAGTGCAGCTAGACCACTATGCGCGATCGCAAAGCTCAAAAGTAGTCCAGCCATTACCCAATGACTGGATGTCACGTTAGTCAAGACCCCCATAAATCCTGATGTTGATTCATTGCACAATTCATCCTAGCAAGAATACTCAAAGAGTTGATCCCGTGTTGTGTTACTGTCGATTTCAGGCAGAGGTTTACATGTTCGTTTTTGGCAATTCCTACTATCGTTGACGTTAAATCCCATCTTCAACCCCCCTGGGATTGCCTGTTATTGCTCCTTTTTTGATGGTTTAGCTCCTATGTCTGACCTTCCTTTCACTCTCGATCAACTCCGGATTCTCAAAGCAATCGCTTCTGAGGGGAGTTTTAAACGTGCTGCTGATAGTTTGTACGTTTCCCAACCAGCTGTGAGTTTACAAGTGCAAAACTTGGAACGACAGCTTGATGTCCCCTTATTTGACCGAGGCGGGCGTCGCGCTCAATTGACAGAAGCCGGACACTTACTCCTAAGCTACGGGGAGAAAATTCTCACCCTTTGTCAGGAAACCTGTCGGGCGATTGAGGATTTACAGAATCTCCAGGGTGGGACGCTGATTGTGGGCGCCTCTCAAACCACGGGTACCTATCTCTTACCTCGAATGATTGGCTTGTTTCGACAGAAGTATCCCGATGTGTCGGTACAATTACAAGTTCACTCGACGCGCCGTACTTCTTGGTCTGTTTCCAATGGACAGGTTGATTTAGCCATCATTGGCGGTGAAGTCCCCACGGAACTTCAAGAAACGTTAAATATTATGCCTTACTCGGAAGATGAGTTGGCGTTAATTTTACCTGCCTTCCACCCCCTGGCAAAGGTGGGAACCGTGCATAAGGAGGATTTGTATAAGTTACAATTTATTGCGCTCGACTCCCAATCCACGATTCGTAAGGTAATCGACCAGGTTCTCACGCGCTGTGATATTGATACCCGACGCCTGAAGATTGAGATGGAACTCAACTCAATTGAGGCAATTAAAAACGCCGTGCAATCGGGATTGGGTGCAGCGTTTGTGTCTATTTCAGCCATCGAAAAAGAATTGCAAATGGGTGTCTTATACCGAGCAACGATAGAAGGCGTAGTGGTGAAGCGAACGCTGTCTTTAATCGTCAATCCCCATCGCTACCGTTCCAAAGCCGCCGAAGCCTTCAGTCGGGAAATTTTGCCCCAGTTTGCGCCTCCAGGATGGGAAGAAAAATCACCTTCCTCGCCGCCAATAACTGCTCCTAAATTGAATTCGGCATCGTCTCAACCTGCATCGTCTCAACCGGCAGGTTAAGGACGATTGCTCGAAAGATTTTCGGTTGAAATTGCCGGAGTGTAGAGGTGTGAGAGTGCAGGAGTAAGATTAAGCTACCTGTAGGGGTACGATATGTCGTGCCTCTACTCGGGAATGAATAGTCTGTCAACTACCGCACACCAACCCTTAGGGTATGGTGTGGGCTTGAATAAAGCCTGTTGACCAGACGGCTAGACTTGACTTCGCTCAGTCTAGCAGCCGTGGAGTATTCCGGAGGCTTGGATTAAAACAAATCCCGCAGGGGGTTGCGTTTTATGCTACCCTGCTAGAGCAGAAATCAAAAAAGCACCAACCAGAGCGATAGCCAATGTGCCAGCGTTATTGTCTGTCATAAGCCGCCCTGTCCAATCACCCCGTATTATATAGGATTACCGTGTACTCTATAAAATCGCCAACATGGAGCTTGATATTCAGTCGGGATAATCACTTAAAGTTGAGAGAAAAACACACATTTTTAGCTAGAAGCGGTAGTCTATCTAGGAAAAGGTGAGAGGAGTAAGGTTGTGGAAGTTGTCAAAGAGTACGTCCAGCGGTGGTACGAAAGTGGATTAGCGCCCGACGAATATGTTTGCCATCAAAAGCAGGGGAATTTAGTCGAGATAGAATCAGTCGCCACAGGAAAGCGTCAGACGGTTCTCACGTTCTGTACGAATGATGTCTTGGGTCTGGTTCAGAACGAGGCGGTTCGCCAAGCAGCGGTTGATGCTATTTTTCAATACGGTACGTCCAACAGTTCAACCTCAGTCCTGAGTGGTCGCATCGATTTGCATCGGCAGCTCGAGCAAGAGATTTCGGAGTTTAAGCACCTACCCCATACCCAACTCTTTTTGAATGCGTGGATGGCGATGCAAGCCCTAATGGATGCGTTCTGCCATTTGGCTATTCCCGTTCCTGGCTTTCAGCATACCCGTGAGACATTAATTTTGACTGATGTCCTCAACCATGGCTGTATTCTCTCAGCCGTCGTCAACGCGGGAACTCGTTCTGGAAAGTTATTTGGTCATAGTCCGCGTGTGCGGGTGAGAGCCTATCGCCACTGTGATGTAGAGGACTTATCGCGTAAACTGCGTCGCTATGCTCGTCCCCAAGATCGAATTATGGTGATTTCTGATGCAGTGTTCTCCATGGATGGGGATATTGCCCCCCTCCCCGATATGATCGAGGTGCTGCGAAATTACGAAGGCAGTGTCTTGGTGATGGACGAGGCTCATGCCAGTGGGGCGATTGGGGCGACAGGTGGCGGAATCTACGAGCATTTTGGTATCCTACCCCAATACACCATGGAGCAAGGTGTTGTGCCGCTGATTATGACCACATTCTCCAAGTTTGCCGCATCAGCAGGGGCGGCAATTAGCAGTCCTTTGGCAGAATTGATTCCCTTATTAAATGTTTCTCCCACGTCTATCGGCACCGTTTCCCTGTCGCCACCTCTGGCAGCCGCCGCATTGGAGAGCATCCGTCAGGTGCGCCGTCATCCCGACATGGTGAAAAAGCTTCAGGCAAATACTCGCTACTTGCGATCGCGCTTAGTCGAAGCCGGATTTGATGCCATTGGTGAAACTAACGTTATCCCGGTTATTTTACCCTCAGAAATTAATCCGAAATTGTTTGGTCAGTATATGTTAGAGAATCATGGGATTTGGGTATCACCCATTTGGTTTATTGCCAAACCCCGTATCCGGATGACGGCAAATGCTCTGCATACGAAGGAGGAAATGGATAAATTAGTCGCCGCCATGGTAACAACACGGGATTTTTTATATAAACCCATGATCAGCGCCTAACTTGTCCTGGGTTATTGGTTATTTGATCAACGACAAATGACAAATGACAAAATTCGCACTGTAGCCACTCCAGCCGACCAGAACTTGTTTCTGGATGTACCTGCACGAGTCTATGGCAATGACCCCAATTGGATATCGCCGCTGCGTAGCGATGTAGCGAAGCAGTTTGCCCCCGATAATCCCTTTTTTGGCTACGGCAAATTACAGCAATTTATTGCCCTCGACTCGTCTCACCCTTCCCAAGCGGTGGGGCGAATTGTGGCGGCGGTGAACCAACGGTTAATTGAACGAGAGGGGAAAACGGTTGGTTTAATTGGGTTTTTTGAATGTGTCCAAGATTGCGCGATCGCGCAATCTCTCCTAAATGCGGCTTGTCAGTGGTTGCGGGAACAAGGAATGACGGTGGCGCGGGGACCCATTGATTTATCAACCCACAATAATTGTTTATTTTTGGTCGATGGCTTTGATACACCGCCCATGGTGATGATGCCCTATAATCCCCCCTACTATCCCGAATTTATGGAAAAAGAGGGTTGGCAGAAAGCGAAGGATACTTATGCTTATGATTTTCCCTTAGATAAGCCCTTATCGGATAAATTTAAGAAAGCCTATCAGATTGCCTGTAAATCGGGTATAACGTTTCGCCCGATTAGAACCAAAGGGCAAGGATTTGAACAAGATTGTATCAGTCTTTATCACCTCTTTAACCGTGCCTTTGCCAATAATTGGAGTTCTGCACCGAGAACGGAGGCAGAATTTCTAGAAGAAGCCAAGTCATTACAGAGTTTAGTTGATCCAGATGTTTTTCCCATTGCCGAAGACAACGGTGAAATGATCGGCTTTTTTATGGGATTACCGGACTATAATATTCCCCTAAAACACGTTAAGAGGAAACTAAACTGGCTAGGAATTCTCAAGTTTATTTGGTATCGTCGCCAGATTGACCAAGGACGGGTAATTGCAATTGCTTCATTGCCGGAATATCGCCGCAAAATGGTACCGCTGGCATTAATTTATTTGGGAATGCAAGGGGGGATTAAGAAGGGCAAGCCCTATAAGCGGGCAGAGTTAGGTTGGGTATGGGAAGATAATTTTCCGTCTCGTAAGTTGATTGAAGCATCGGGAGGAACAATTTATAAGACGTATCGAATTTATGAAAAAACGCTGTAGTCAGTATCAGCCTAATTTGTCTGACTTAGGATTTACGGACAGCCTTTATTTGTAGGGTGTGTTAGCGTAGCGTAACGCACCATGACCGCTAGAGAGTTTTATTGAAGTTGTAGTAGACGAGCTAAAATACTTTAGCTGGTGGTTTGTTTCGAGAAAGTTCGATGATAGCTGGGCGATTAATCAATTAGTCAAGGTTCTTGAAAAATCAGTAATTATAGAGGACGATTTAGATTTGCTCAAGCATTTTCTTGACCTTGCTGAGTCGATGCCACTGGCGATAATAAAATGTTTAAGCTTGATGACTATGGCTCAAACCAATTCAGGTCAGTATTGGTTAGCTTCTTATCATCACGAAGAGTACCGCGCTATTTTGTCCGCAGTCCTTAAAAGTAAAGATGAACAGACTCGTCAAACAGCAAAAGAGCTGATTAATCGCTTATTAGTCCGTGGCTTAGATTTTAGATACTTATTACCAGAAGGGGAAGCGTTAAATCCTCTGTACTCATGTGGATAATTTCAGTAAAAGATACTTAAAAAAAAATTCTAAAAATTGCTCTTTTGGCAGTTAAGCAACCATGACCACAACAACTAAACCACTCACCATAGCTGACTTTCTAAAACTTCCCGAAACCAAACCATCTAGCGAATTTATCGACGGTAAAATCTATCAAAAACCCATGCCACAAGGGAAACACAGCACTCTCCAAATATGCCTCGCCAATACAGTAAACGAGGTGGGATTTCCTGAAAAAATCGCTTATGCTTTCCCCGAATTACGCTGCACGTTTGGCGGACGCTCTATTGTGCCAGATGTTGCCGTCTTTCGATGGGAGAGAATTCCCTTCGATGCTGATGGAGAAGTGGCAAATGTATTTGAATGTTCTCCAGATTGGACAATTGAAATCCTCTCACCAGACCAGTCACAAACCAGGGTAACAGATAATATTTTATTCTGTCTCAGACATCAAACCAGATTAGGGTGGTTGATTGATCCTGATGAGAAAGCCGTAATCTGTTTTTATCCCAATCAATTACCAGAAATTATGCGACAACCAGAGGATAGACTACCTGTACCCGATTTCCTCAGTCTACAGCTAACCGTTGAACAGGTATTCTCCTGGCTGAAACTGGGACAGCGTTTGTAAATCACAGGTGTGCGATCGCGAAAATCAATTGTCGCTAATCCCCACAGTATTGTTCATTAATATACTACAACTCTTGTGATTGGTGGGTTACGGCGGACACCGAATTAAATGGTGATTTTTTGAATTGAATTACCGCCTAACCCACCCTACCTGGTATTATATTTTATTGCTCAAGGCTCTAACTTATGCTTCGGTCAACATGATTATCACGCCCAGCTTAGGCAGGGACTACAATTGAATCAAGGTATCAAGGGCAGTTCACTATGACAACAGCAACACCAACGCCTCAATCCCAGAAAAGGAGCGCTGAACCAGTTATTACCTTAAAAGGCGTTAGCTGGCAAACCTTTAAGACATTACTGGCGGAAATTGGCGAAGACCGAGCCTGTAGAATGGCTTATGATCAGGGAGTATTGGAAATTAGAATGCCACTGGAAGACCATGAAGAACCCAAACGACTGCTTGAAGACTTTGTGACAGCTATAGTTGATGAATTGGGTATTGAACTTAGAAGTCTTGGTTCATTGAGCTTGAAGCGAGACGATTTAACTCGTTTTATCGAGCCGGATAGCTGTTTCTATATCCAAAATGAATCACGAGTCAGAGGTAGACGAATCAACCTGGAAATTGACCCACCGCCTGATTTAGCGATTGAGTCGGATTATACCAGTTCCTCTGTTGATAAACAATCCATTTATGCGGCGTTGGGGGTTCCGGAATTGTGGAGATATACTCGTCAAACTCTCCAGGTTTATCAATTAGTTGAAGGAGAATATGAACTGAGAGAACAAAGCATGACG
>NZ_JAVKBY010000072.1:0-5802 GCF_040222985.1 Coleofasciculus sp. F4-SAH-05 | reverse complement strand
CTCTCAATTTCCCTAGGGTTTGATGTGAGAGAAGGGTAACGCACCTTTTCCCTAGGCTTTGATGACAGCGATGAGTTACGCTCCATTTCACAAGGCTTTGATCACAGCGTAGCGTAACGAACCATTTACCAAGGCTTTGATCACAGAGAAGCGTAACGCACCATTTCCCAAGTCTTTGATCACAGCGAAGCGTAACGCACCATTTCGCTAGGCTTTGATCACAGCGAAGCGTAACGCACCATTTCCCAAGGCTTTGATCACAGCGAAGCGTAACGCACCATTTCCCAAGGATTTGATCGCAGGGCGACCCGAGTCAATTGAATGGACACCATTGTTCATTGATGCAGGCGGGTCGCCCCTACAGCCACCATGTACACGCCAACAGACATTATAAGTGGCATAATTATAACAAGAGGAGTAAACCTTTTGTTTTCTCACTAATAAACTAAACTGTTATAATTTTTTGCCTACATCTTCCCTAAAAAAACAATAAGTGTGTAATTATGATACGACGAGCCAGTCCAGACACTGATCAAATTAGTAGATCTCTACTTCAAAAAGCCGTTCGTAGAGGTAATTTAGAGGTAACTAAACTTACCATCAACTATATCATCCAAAACAATGATTTTGACTGGTTGAGAAAAAGACTTGCCGTAGTTACATTTGAAGAATGCTGGGTTTACGGTTTGCATATTTCATACGAAAAAGATGAAAAAATAGTCACTAACCATTACTTAAAAATAGCTCAGACTGTCAAAAATAAAAATGCAGCAGGTCTTGGTTCTCTCGCCTATGCTTTGTCACGAGGGGATACATCGGTATTTTATGAGGATCAGGAAGATCAAGCTATCAAAATAGTTAATAAAGCCATAAAAGAACCAAAGGAGTTTTGGGAGTGGGTTAGAAACCAAGAAGGTAGTGAAACTCAGAAATTGCTTGTAGAGAAGGCAGATAAAGGTTTTAGAAAAGCTGGGTGGCCTTGGGACAGGGCATTTGCTCAAGCAGCAGCTTATCTTGCTATATCAACTGAAATACCAAATATTCATCCCGCTCCAATAAGTACAAAAGGTGAATTTCCCTTCTGGATTGGGATAGATAAACATACGCCGCAAGGTAAAATCGCTATTAGAGAAGCGGCAAAACAAATTGGAGTTAACTCTAATAAAGCATTATGGCTTGCTTTCTACTTTGAAAGTGCGGAATGTAATGCAATTGAAAATTCACCTTGGTGGCACAAGGAAATGTTATGGCGAATGAACAAACTAGGGCTTTCTTTAGAAGAAGCCAGAATTGTTTGGGAAAAAATGCGACCAATAGTAATACGTCTTTTAGAAAAGGAAACTGAAAAACTACAACAAAAAATATTAAAATTGAATTTTGGTAGATACTCAAAAGAACCGATACAATTATCCCTGTTTTAGCCATGGCTGTAATTCCGAACAATAAAATTGAACCAGTTGTTAGCTTATTTAAAACAAGAGGAGTAAACTTTTATCATGCATGTCAGTATAAAGATTTCAAGACTTATCTGGAAATTGGTGGCGTGCCATCTCGGAATTTAATGGAATTAAGGGGTTTTCCTTACACCACTTTTAAAACGGATGAACACGATAAAAGTAATGATGTTTGGAGAAAGGTTTTTGGCAATCTATCTGACTTTGGTTTTTCATTTGCCAAAGCAAGAAGAAAAGAAAACACTGCACCTATTCCAAATCCCTACGGACCAATTCTGCTGATTTTTAAACCCGAAGCTTTCTATGAAGCTAGTGATGTTGCAATTTGCTTGAGATCCGCTGGTGGTAGGGATTTTAACCGAGAAGCTGAATCTCTAAGCTCTGCTGATGAGATAGATAGAATATTTCAGCACCCAATTGACGAAGCCCCCAATGAATTCGCTAAAGCAAACATAAAATTTTCAAAACAATTGAAAAAGGATTTCGATGATCCTCAAGCAACTTCACCTGAAGTGAGCTTTACTGTTGAAAATGAGAAGATTTCCTTTAGGCATTTAGACAAAATTAGAGTTGATCCGTACATAGTTAATGGGAAAAAGCTCAAAGAGAAAATAGAAAACCTAAAGCAAACTTACCTGTTAAATGCTCCTATTTGGGAAAGACGATATAGTGAAGGGAGACAAGAAATCCAGCAGTAATTAGCAGATTTACTGTTACATAAAACTGTGAAAATAGAGGAAATTATCCAAACTGAAAAAACGTCACAAGAATTAAAAGACTGGGCTAGACGGGTAAAGAAGGGAGACATGAATTGGCAATATGATAGATTTGCTGAGTATCTTCGCTTAGGAACTATTATGGAGTTAAATAATGAGGTATGATTGGGAACACGAACAAGAACTCCTAACAGTTTTCACATCTTTTGAACCAATACACTTTACATTGGTGGTAAAGAGGTTCAGATATGAAAATTATCAACGTCGAAAGTGGTCAACTTACGCTAGATGAGGTGATGACACTGGCACAAGGGGAAGCAGTCGTTTTACGCAAGCCCGACGGCGCACTGTTTGCCCTCGCCCCCGTCGATGAGTTTGCGGTGGAAGTGGAACTACTGAAACATAATACTGAATTTATGGCATTTTTAAGAGAACTATCTCAGGAAAAAGCAACCATTTCACTGCAATCATTGCGAGAAGAATTGGGGTTATAACGATTGCTATTTGAACGGCGACTAGAGCCATGAATAGAGGATACCATGGATTACGAACTTTATTCAGACGTTATCTTGCTTGGCGATAGTCCTGAAGCTGGACTTTATGCCGGTGATATCGGTACAGTTGTCGAAAAACATAACGTTGCTGAATTAGAAACGGGTTATAGTGTTGAATTTTTTGATAGGTTAGGCAATACCGTAGCCGTTATGACTCTACCTGCAAGTTCTGTCCGTTCACCAACTCATGCAGACCGACCAACAGTTAGAGACTGTATGTCTGATTTATGACCGATGAATTCCCAATCTTACTGGTCACGCAAGAAGCGTATGAAGCCTCCTCGAATGAAGCGTTAGGGAGTAAATATAAGTTTTGGTTCTACCACGAAAAACTGGGTCGTTGTCTTTATAAACAAAGCAGACCCAACCTGGGGGAAGATTGGGCAGAAAAAGTCGCCTCAGAATTATGCAAACTATTGGGACTTCCCCATGCGGTTTACGAATTGGCTTCTACCTGGAAAGGCGATCGCGGTGTCGTTTCACCTAACTTTTTACCGAAATCGGGGACGCTGGTTCATGGTAACGAACTGCTTTCCTCAATTGTGCCGAACTATCCGGCGTTTGGGACGTATGGTATATCACAACATACAATAGATAGAGTATTAAGGGTGATTGCCGGGGAATCTGTCCATTTACCGATTGATTGGACACCGCCCTCTGGTATCCAAACAGCAGTAGATGTGTTTGTTGGTTATCTGCTGCTAGATGCATGGATTGGTAATGGCGATCGTCACCATGAAAATTGGGGAATTGTTCGCATGAAAATAGCATCAGCGTCCGCTGAAACTGAACACCTAGCACCAACCTATGACCATGCTTCCAGTTTAGGACGCGATCTCTCTGACGAGCAAAGGCAGAAACGCTCAGTTCAGGCTTATGCCAATAAATGTTTTTCGGCGTTTTATGGCAGTGTTGATGATAGAAAAACGCTTAAAACCTTTGATGTGTTCTCACTCGTGGCTCATCGCTATCCCCAAGCGGCTTCTGTGTGGTTGGCGCGGCTGGAAACGATCCAAAAGGCTAATACTTTAGCCATCTTTAATCGCATTAACCGATCGCGCATTTCTCCCGAAGCCAGCCACTTTGCTCAGGAGATTCTGGATATCAATAAACATCGGCTACTTACCTTGAGGAAAACACGACCTTGAAGACACCAAAAACACTATTTTTAGCTTGGCAAGATCCGATGAGTCGCTATTGGTTCCCGATTGGTCGGTTAACCTTTGATGGAAGACTCTATCAATTTGTTTATACTCAAGGGGTAACAGAGGCGGAAGCCAAATGTGCTTTTCAGCCATTATCTTCGTTTCCGTACTTAGATGAAGTTTATACATCAACTCAATTATTCCCCGTCTTTGCGAATCGGTTAATGTCGCGATCGCGTCCAGATTATTCTAGTTTTATGGAATGGTTAAATATTCCCAAGGATGAACATGACCCCATGACAATTTTAGCCCGCAGTGGTGGGGAAAGAGAAACGGATACACTTGCTGTTTTTCCTTGTCCAGAAATTGACGCACAAGGACAGTATCATTTATACTTTTTCTCCCATGGGCTGCGACATTTGCCAAGCTGTGCAATTGAGCGGATTAATCAGTTTGAATCGGGTCAAAAATTAGGGTTAGCTCACGAATTTCAAAATCCTTACGATGCTCAAGCTTTAATTTTAACCACAGAAGACCACTATATTGTCGGCTATTGTCCGCGATATTTGCTGGCAGAAATGTTTGATTTACTTCAACAAAACTTAAACCTGGAGGTACAGGTAGAACGTGTCAATAAAGCGCCGACACCCTTACAGTTTCGGTTATTGTGTAAAATGAGCGTTGATGCGAGCAAGGATTATCGTCCCTTCTCCAGTCGTCACTATCAACCCTTGATGGCAGAATTTGCGCGATCGCATCCTTGTTCCTAGCTAAACTGTTAGATAGGTTAATCATTTTGCCTGATACTCAATTAAGATTAATATATTGTTATAAGGATGCTTCGCTTTTGTTGCACGGAAATGGGAGTCTGAAAGCCCCTCCAAATAAGAGGTCTGATCCCATGGTTAATTAAACAGCATCATCATTTTATTCTTGTCACCTATTGGAGATAACTCTAAATGGTACAAACACCATCCCTAACCCTTACTCTAGCCGAATTTCTCCAACAACCCGAAACCAAACCCGCCAGGGAATATATTGACGGCAAAATTGTGCAGAAGCCAATGCCAAAAACTCGCCATTCTCGACTTCAGAGTAAGTTGATTCAGTCGATTAATAATGTTAGCGAAGCCGAACAACTTGCTTATGCTTTTCCTGAACTGCGTTGTACCTTTGGCGGACGGTCAATTGTTGCCGATATAGCGGTTCTGCGGTGGGAACATATTCAGTTTGATGAACAGGGCGAACCCCTTGATGATGTGGTCATCCCGCCAGATTGGATGATTGAAATTCTCTCACCCAACCAAAGTTCTAATCAGGTTACAGGTAATATTCTGCACGCGCTCCAATATGGGTGTCAATTGGGATGGCTACTTGACCCAGATGACCGTTCAATTTTAGTCTTTCAGCCTCAACAACAACCGGAGTTACGGAATAATTATGATGCGTTAATTGGGTTAGAAGGAATTCCATTAACGTTAACCGTTGAGCAAGTCTTTGGTTGGTTAAAAATGAAAAAATAGCATTTTTATGAGTGTTTTATTGTGGAGTTGGGGCGGTGTCAGTTGCGGTATGTGTTGCTGGGTGAACCTGTTGTGATGTTGGCGTAGTCGCAGGTGTGGGTTTTGGCGGTGGTGCAGTTTGGTTGCACAATTAACCAACGGCAAAATCGGTAAATTGTCGCATATAAGGACTATGAAATCCTAATACGATATCCTCCCGATTTACGCCCAATTCCATTAACTCATCGGCTAAATGTGCCTCAGTATTATTAAGCTGTATCCATACCTTACCATCCGGCTTAATATCGATATGCATTGAGCAACTGTGGATTCGTCTCTCGTTGTGCCAACCCACACTCACCACTTGGTAATGGTTGCGTTCAGTATCAAAAATTGTTTGTACTTCAATCTGTACGTTTATCGGTTTATAG